>JBFKAE010000006.1:0-45657 GCA_041621755.1 Sphingomonadaceae bacterium
CGGTACGATTGCCGTCTTCGTCGATGATGGGCTTGCGCGCGACGCCGGTGGCCATTGCAGCGCGCGCGACGGCAAGCGGTATCGCCTCGATGAGGCGCGGGTCGAAGGGTGCGGGAATGATATAGTCGGGACCGAACACGGGCTGCTTGCCGTAGGCGACGGCGACCTCGTCGGGCACAGCCTCGCGCGCGAGGTCGGCGAGCGCCTGTGCGGCGGCGATTTTCATTTCCTCGTTAATCGTCGTCGCGCGGACATCAAGCGCACCACGGAAGATATAGGGAAAGCCGAGAACATTATTGACCTGGTTGGGATAGTCCGACCGGCCGGTTGCGATGATGGCATCTTCGCGCACGCTGTGTGCGACTTCGGGCAGGATTTCGGGTGTCGGGTTCGCCATTGCAAATATGATCGGCTTGTCGGCCATTGCTGCGACCATCTCTTCGGTCACGGCGCCTGCAACCGACAGTCCAAGAAAAATATCCGCCCCCTTCATGGCGTCGAGAAGCGAACGCTCTTTGGTCTTGACGGCATAGGCCGATTTCCACTGGTTGAGGTCGTCACGATCCTCGTGAATAACGCCGCTGCGGTCGCACATGCGCACATGGTCGCGCGGCATCCCCATCGCAATGATAAGCTCGGCGCAAGCGATTGCCGCCGCGCCCGCGCCGTTCACCACCATCTTGACGTCGCGAATATCCTTGCCGGTTATTCTGAGCGCGTTGATGAGGCCGGCGGCTGAAATGATTGCGGTGCCGTGCTGGTCGTCATGAAAGACCGGAATGTTCATGACCTCGCGCAGGCGACTTTCGATGATGAAACAGTCTGGCGAGGCGATGTCTTCAAGGTTGATACCGCCAAAGCTTGGCTCCATGATCCGGATCGCGTTCACCAGCGTGTCAATATCCTCGCTGTCGAGTTCGAGGTCGATTGCATCGACGTCGGCAAAGCGCTTGAACAGCACGGCCTTGCCTTCCATCACCGGCTTTGAGGCAAGCGCGCCAAGATTGCCCATGCCAAGGATCGCGGTGCCGTTCGAGATCACCGCAACGAGATTGCCTTTTGCCGTATAATCATAGGCGAGCACGGGATCATCGGCGATGGCCTGTACGGGGACGGCGACACCCGGCGAATAAGCGAGACTGAGATCGCGCTGCGTCGCCATCGGTTTCGATGCGATAATTTCGATCTTGCCGGGGCGTCCCTGCGAATGAAATTGTAGAGCTTCGCGGTCGCTGAACTTGACCGAACTGCCTTTTGACAAATCTGTTCTCCCCGAGCGGCCGATCCGCCGCTATGAATGACGCCCATGTATAGCGAAGCCAACACTCAGTCCACAATGACCGCCGCTGCAACACCTATGATGGAGCAATATTTCGCCCTGAAGGCAGAAGCGGCGGACTGCCTGTTGTTCTTCCGCATGGGTGACTTCTTCGAACTGTTTTTCGACGACGCTGTCAAGGCCGCTGCGGCGCTGGACATCGCGCTGACAAAGCGCGGCAAGCACGCTGGCGAGGACGTATCGATGTGTGGCGTTCCCGTGCATGCTGCTGAAACCTACCTTGCACGGTTGATTGCCAAGGGATTTCGCGTCGCGATTGCCGAGCAGACCGAAGACCCGGCCGAGGCAAAAAAGCGCGGATCGAAAAGCGTGGTCCGGCGCGAAATCGTCCGCGTCGTGACGCCGGGCACGCTGACCGAAGAAACGCTGCTCGACGCACGCGCGTCGAACTATCTGGCCGCGCTTGGCCGTGCGGGCGGGGCGGCGGGGCTTGCGTGGTGCGACCTTTCGACCGGCGAATTTCTGACGGCGCCTGTTGACGATGCCATGCTCGGCGCGGAAATCGCGCGTCTCGACCCTGCCGAAATATTGGTCGCCGACGGTGAAGATTGTCCGGAACATTGGCCATCTGCCATACGTCCCGGGGGTCAATTTGACAGCGTCAGCGGCGAGCGGCGACTATGTGCGCGATTTGCGGTTGCAACGCTTGCTGCCTTTGGCGACCTGACGCGCGCTGAACTGGCCGCGGCAAACGCCCTGCTTGCCTATGTTGAGGAAACGCAGAAAGCCGCGCTGGTGCGGCTGAAACCGCCATCGCGGCTCTTGCCCGGCGGGGCGATGCTGATCGATGCGGCCACGCGGTCGAGTCTCGAGCTCAGCACGACCGGGGATGGCGCGCGCAAGGGGTCGCTGCTCGACTGTATCGATCTTACGGTCACCGGCGCGGGTGCGCGGCGGCTGGCGGCGGACCTGTCGGCGCCCCTGACCAACGTTCATGCGATTGCCGCGCGGCACGAACTTGTCGCCTGGTTTGAAGGCGCGCCGACGCGGCGGCAAAAAACACGGACAGCCCTGCGCGGGATTCCCGATATCGAACGCGCGCTTGGCCGCTTGTCGGCTGCGCGCGGGACGCCACGCGATCTTGGACTGATCCGCGATGCGTTGCGCGCGGCGCTGGCGCTCAAGGCGGCGCTTGCAAACACCGATGATCTTGGCACGCCGGGTTTGCTCGGTGATCAGTTGGCGCGGATCGGATCGCATGGTGCGCTGATCGAACGACTCGCCGCCGCGCTTGTCCCCGAACCCGGCCTTTCGGTGAGTGACGGTGGTTTCATCGCCGAGGGTCACGACGATGCGCTTGACGAACTGCGCAGCCTGACACGCGATGCGCGGCGCCATATTGCCGAACTGGAAGCGCGCTATCGGTCGGAAACCGGTATCGCCAATCTCAAGATCAAACATAATAATGTGCTCGGCTATTTCGTCGAGGTTGCGAGCCGCTATGCCGATCCGCTGATGGCGGTCGACAGCGGCTTCACGCACCGGCAAACAATGGCAGGCGCGGTGCGCTTCAACAGCGTCGATCTTGCCGAACTTGCTACGAAGATCGCGCAGGCGTCGGCGCAGGCGCTTGCGCTTGAAGCACAGCATTTTGCGGATCTGCGTGAAGCCGTGCTCGATCATGCCGACCCGGCGAGCGAGACGGCAGCAGCGCTGGCGCGGATCGATGTCGCGGCGGGGCTTGCTGAAAAAGCGGCCCAGGAGAGCTGGGTGCGGCCCCAAGTCGACGACGACAGCGCATTCGACATTACCGCCGGACGCCATCCGGTCGTCGAGGCAGCGCTGAAAAGAGCGCATACGGCGTTTGCCCCAAATGATTGCGACCTTGGCAACGAGAAGCGGCTATGGCTGGTCACCGGACCCAATATGGCCGGCAAGTCGACCTTCCTGCGGCAAAATGCGCTGATCGCCATATTGGCGCAGACAGGCAGTTTCGTGCCTGCCCGCGCAGCGCATATCGGTGTCATCGACCGGTTGTTCAGCCGTGTCGGCGCATCCGACAATCTTGCCGAGGGGCGTTCGACCTTCATGGTTGAAATGGTCGAAACAGCCGCCATATTGCGACAGGCGACGGCGCGGTCGCTGGTGATCCTTGACGAGGTCGGGCGCGGCACCTCGACATATGACGGGCTGGCGATCGCCTGGGCGGTGCTTGAAGCCATTCATGATGCATTGAAATCGCGGTGTCTGTTCGCGACGCATTATCACGAACTGACAGGTTTGACCGATCGCTTGTCCGCGCTGCATCTTGCCACGGTCAAGGTGCGCGAATGGAAAGGCGATCTGGTGTTTTTGCATGAAGTTGTGCCGGGCGCGGCGGATAAAAGCTATGGCCTTGCCGTTGCACGTCTGGCAGGACTGCCCGATGCTGTGACGCAGCGCGCTGGCGAGGTTCTCAAACGGCTTGAAGATGGCCGCGCGAAGACTGGCGGGATTGCAGCAGGGCTAAATGACCTGCCGCTGTTTTCCGTGACGCCTGCTGCAAAAAAGCAGCCCGATGCGCTGCGTGCCGCGCTTGCCGGGATTCGCCCGGACGAGCTTAGCCCGCGCGCTGCGCTCGACGCGCTCTATGATTTACGCCGCCTGCTCGACGGCACCGAAGATGAAGGTCTAGATTGAATCCATGCCAAGACGTTTTCACCGGGTTACCGACCGCCGGTCGATCATCGACCGCCGGGCGATTGTCGCGAAACTCGACGATGCGCCCGCGGACCGCACGGCCGCGACCAAGATCCTGAAGGCCGCGCTCGATGCCGGTCATGCCGAGCTGAAGCGCCGATTGACCGAGGAGCCGGGCAGTGGTCTCGCGCTTGCCAATGGCTATGCCTTTCTGACCGATCAGATTGTGCGGCTGGCGCACGACTTTGCGATTGGCCGGCTTTATCCCGCGCATAACCCGAGCGCCTCGGAGCGCCTGACATTATGTGCGGTCGGCGGTTATGGCCGCGGTGAAATGGCGCCGTTTTCCGACGTCGATATCCTGTTCCTGACGCCGCAAAAGGTGACAAGCTGGATTGAACAGATCGTCGAATCGATCCTTTACACATTGTGGGACCTTGGACTCAAAGTCGGACATGCAACACGGTCGATTGCCGACGTGGTGCGCCTGTCGCGCGAGGATATTACCATTCGCACCGCGATGCTTGAGGCGCGCTATATCTGGGGCGATCAGTTGCTTTACGATGAATCGGCCGCGCATTTTCGCGCAGAAGTCACCGCCGGGACGGAGCGCGAGTTTACACAGGACAAGCTTGCCGAGCGCGATGCCCGGCACGAACGTATGGGCGACAGCCGCTATGTCGTTGAACCCAATATCAAGGAAGGCAAAGGCGGGCTGCGCGATCTGCACACATTGTTCTGGATCGGAAAATATGTGCATCACGTCGAACGCGCGGCAGAGCTTGTTGACGCCGGGCTGCTGACGCCAAAGGAATATCGCCAGTTCAACAAGGCGGAAAATTTCCTGTGGGCGGTGCGGATCAATATGCACGACATCGCCAAGCGCGCTGAAGAGCGGCTGACCTTTGACCTGCAACGCGAATTGGCGGAACGTCTCGGCTATCAGGCGCGTGCCGGTATCGCGCCGGTCGAACGTTTCATGCGGCATTATTTTCTGGTCGCGCGGCAGGTTGGAGATTTGACCGGGCTTTTCCTCTCGCACCTTGAGGAGACCTATGCCGAAAGCCGAATGCGATTGCCGAGCATGCGTCGCAGCCCCAAAAAGCTGCACGGATTTACGACGCATCGTGGCAAGATCGGCGTGCCGTCCGATGATTTTTTCAAGACCGATCCGGTCCGGCTGCTGCAAATGTACGCGCTTGCCGACAAGTTCGGACTTGAAATTCATCCGCTCGCCATGCGGCAGGCGGCGCGGGATGCACGGCTGATCGACAATAAAATTCGCAACGATCCACGCGCGAACAGCCTGTTCATGGATGTGTTGACCAGCGAGCGTGCGCCTGACCTGGTGTTGCGATGGATGAACGAGGCGGGCGTCTTTGGACGCTTCGTACCTGACTTCGGACGTGTCGTGGCACGCATGCAATATGACATGTATCATCACTATACGGTCGATGAGCATACGATCCGTGCGATCGGCCTGACCGCCCGAATTGAAAAGGGCGAGCTGGCTGCCGATCATCCGATGTCGACGGGGGTCATTGGTAAAATCGCATCGCGCCGTGTGCTTTATGCTGCGGTATTGCTGCACGATATCGCAAAAGGCCGTGGCGGGGATCACAGCGCGCTTGGCGCCGATGTGGCAATGGAGCTTTGCCCGCGATTGGGTCTCAGCGCTGCTGAAACCGAAACCGTTGCCTGGCTGGTACGCTATCACCTGCTGATGTCGGCGACGGCGTTCAAGCGCGACCTGGCGGATTTCAAGACGATCGAGGATTTCGCCGGGGAGGTCCAGAGCGTCGAGCGTTTGCGGCTTTTGCTGCTTTTGACCGTTGTCGATATTCGCGCCGTCGGTCCGGGCGTCTGGACCGACTGGAAGGCACAATTGCTGCGCGATCTTTTTGATGCGACCGAAGAAATGCTGCGGCTTGGTCACAAGCAACGCGGACGGACCGAGAGGATCGCGGCCAAACAGGCTGAACTCAGCGCCACGCTTGGTTGGTCGAAGCGCAAATTTGAAGCTCATATAAAGCGCTTTTACGATAGCTATTGGGTTGCCGAAACGTCACTTGCGCTTGCCGCCAATGCAAAACAGATCGCTGAAGCCGATGGCGATATTTCCGTTGCGACGACCGTTGATGATAGTGTCGGCGCGACGCAGGTTTCGGTCTATGCACCCGACCATCCGGGCCTGTTTTATCGTATCGCAGGGGGGATCAGCCTGTCGGGTGCAAACATTCTCGATGCGCGTGTTCACACCACACGCGATGGCATGGCGCTCGACAATCTGACGGTTCAGAACCAGAGGGGCAAACCGCTTGATGAGGCGCATACGCTTGAACGGCTTCGCGAAAATGTCGTTGGCGCGGCGTCGGGTCAGCTCAAACTTGCCGAGATGCTGGCCAAGCGCCCGCTGGCACGCCATCGGGCAGAGGTGTTCAATGTTGCGCCAAATGTGCTGATCGATAACACGGCGTCGAACCGCTATACCGTGCTTGAAGTCAATGCGCTTGACCGACCGGCGTTGCTATACGGGCTGACGCGGGCGCTGTTTGATTCAAAGCTGACAATTCGTTCGGCGCATATCGCAACCTATGGCGAGCGGGCCATCGACGTGTTCTATCTTACCGATCTCACCGGACAGAAAATCGAAAGCACACAGCGTTTGCGTGCGGTCGAAAAGCGCTTGCTGGCGGTGGCGGCGGGACCCAATGCGGATAAGGAAGCCGCCTAGGCGGGCATTGTCGCCTTGTCATCGTTTTCAGGCGGGATGTAGGCGAGCACGTGATCGCCGCTTTCAAGAACGGGTTTTGCCACGCTGGCGAAGAATAATATGCGCTTTGAAGGTTTGATGACGGCGAAGATTTCAGCGTCATCGTCAAGCCGCGCCTTCAGGTCCGACAGCGTATATTTTTCGCTGATCCGCGTCTGTTTGAAGATCCAGCCTTTGTCTTCGCGTGCGAGCAGGTCGAGCAGGCTCGCCTTGGATTTCAAAAGGACGCGTCCCTTTTGTGCAAGCGGCGCCGTCACGGTGCTTTTGCCTGTCTGCGTGCCAAGCCGGAAAATGGCATTATGGCCGATTTCCGGGCCAAGTTCGTTCAAAATCAGCGCATTATAGGCATCGGTATCGGTTGCCGCGATCACGGCCTGATAGGCGCTGATATCAATATAGTCGTTGTGCACGGACTCAAGAATGTCGCCATGATAGGTATCAACCCCGGCCCGACGTGCATGTCGCAGCGCCAGAAAACTCGTATCGGCGATCAGTGTCTCGATATCGAGTCGTTCGAGCGCTTCTGCAAACTTGATCGACCACGGCGTCGAGCCGACGATAAGCACAGCCCGGCCCGGCCCTTGATCGAGCCCGAGCCGCCGTGCCAGCATGCGGGCCGTAAAACCGTGCGCAAGGATCGTTACAATCACCACGGCAAAGGCGAGCGTCACAAGGCTTGGTGCCTCGGCAAAGCCCAATTCCTCGAGCCGCAGTGCGAAAAGGCCGGTAATGGCAACGCAAACCACGCCGCGTGGTGCTATCCACGCCAGAAACAGCCGCTCCTTCCACGGCATTTTTGAAAACAGCAGCGCAATCAGCACGGAAGCCGGTCGCACGACAAAGAGCAACAGGATGAGGAACAGGATAAAGCGGAATTCAAAACGCGATATTGTCTGCCAGTCGAGCGTGGCGGAGAGAATAACAAACACGCCCGATATCAGCAGGATTGTCACACTTTCCTTGAAGCGCCGCATTTCGCCGAGGCTGTCGAGGTGCATATTGGCAAGTACGATGCCCATTGCGGTCACCGTCAAAAGCCCGGTTTCGTGCTCGATCACATCGGCGACGACAAAGCCGACAATCACAAGCGCGAAGGTTACAGGCACCTTTAGAAATTCGGGCACATGGCCGCGCGGAAATGCCCAGCCGATCAGCATCGCAAGCCCTACGCCAATACCGATCGCCAATAAGGAGGCAAGCCCGACATGAATGCCGATGTCGCGAAACGCACTGCCCGATTCGCCCGAATAGCTGATATAGGCAAGCGTCAGCACGGCGAGCAGCGCGCCAAGCGGGTCGTTGACGATTCCTTCCCATTTCAGCACATCGCGTGGCCGTGCACCAATGCGCAATTGCCGTAGCATCGGCCCGACCACGGTTGGCCCGGTCACGACCAGGATGCCGCCGAACAGCACGGCGATTTCGATCGGCAGTCCCGCCGCATAATGACCGGCATAGGCGCCAAGAATCCAGGCGACCGGCGCCCCGATCAGCACCAGACGACCGACCGGCCAGCCGGCGTGGCGCAGCTCGCGAAAATCGAGGCTTAGCCCGCCTTCGAACAAAATGATGGCAACGGCGAGCTTGATCGCGGGCTGATAGAGCGTTCCGAAATCCACCGCCGGATCGATAAACCCGGTGATCGGCCCGGCAATAATGCCACCGGCCAGCATCAAGGCGATGGCGGGCCAGCCGGTTCGCCACGCCACCCATTGCGCCAATATGCCGATTGCCGCGATCGCAGCGAGCTTGATCGTCAGATCCACAAATGATGCCCCACAATGAAATGCAAATGCATAGTCACCTTAGCGGGACGATACAGGCTTGTCGTGGGGCGAGAATTTCAATGCATCAGGATAAGCGGCAGTTCGCTGTCTTCAATCATCCTGCGCGTGACGCCGCCCAGCACATATTCAAACAGGCGCGAGCGGCCATAGGCACCCATGATCACGCTGCGCGCACCCACCTCGTCTGCAACCGAACGGATTGTGGAGGCGATGCCGTCACCGACGGGTCGGCCGTGCGTTTCGGCATGAATGTCGTAACGCGACAGATATTCGGCGGCAGCGCGTGCCGGGATGTGCATGGCGCCGCCTTCTTCGACGCTTAAGATATGGACGGCCTTGCTTTTGGCCAGCATCGTTCTTGTATTACGCAGCGCTGCAGCCGCCTCGGGCGCGCCGTTCCACGCCACGAGCACGGGCGCGGTTGAATCGAAGCCTTTTTTGCCGTCGCTAGCGAGAAAAACCGGGCAACGTGCGCGCACGGCAATGTCGCCGACAATCGGTGCGGGGCCTTCAATGTCCAGCGCCGGTCCGGCGCGGCTGAGCACGATCAGATCGCTGAGTTGACTATGCGCCAATATGGACGGTGCGCCGCCGCCGCGACTGTCGATCCAGCTCCAGCTGACGTCTTCGTTTTTGAGATCGGCTTCGAATTTCTTGCGCGTATCCCGCATGGCATCGGCATAAACGTCGGCCGCAATGACGACGCCCGTCATCATTCCCCCGCCATAAAGCACGTAGGGCATGACCTGCAGACAGGTGAGATGAGCATTATGTGTACGCGCGATGTCGAGCGCGGCTTCAAAGCGTGTATCGAGTCCATCATCAGCGTGGACGTGCAGCAAAATCGATTTCATTGTCGCCTCCATTCAAGGAGTTCGAGACTATAGCATAACCGCGCGCCAATTTTGCGATAAATCAACGTTGCAGGCGTTAAACGTCGAGATTGGCAACCGAAAGCGCATTTTCCTGAATAAATTCGCGCCGTGGTTCGACAATGTCGCCCATAAGCCGCGTGAAAATATCATCGGCAACGTCAGCCTGGGCAATTTCGACCTTGAGCAACGAACGGTTGGACGGATCAAGCGTCGTTTCCCAAAGCTGCTCGGCATTCATCTCGCCAAGGCCTTTATAGCGCTGGATCGAAAGGCCTTTGCGACCGATTTCAAACACCACATCAAGCAATTCGGACGGGCGCGCGATGGTTTTGTCGCCGATCTTGATGCGTGCGGCATAGGTCGCGCCTGATCCCGATAGCAGGCTGTTGAGCTTACGCGCTTCGGCAGAGCGCACCATCTGACCATCGATCATATAGACGTCGGTGACACCGCGATGCGCATTTTCAAGAACATAGCCGCCGTCTTCATCGCGACGGGCGATCCACTTGCCTTCGACCGAAACGCTGTTCAGCCAGTCGGCGGCGGCTGCTGACGCATCGTTTTGTGGGTCAAGTCCGCCGACGAGCGCCAGCGCCTCGACAACGCGGGGATCGTATTTACCCGGAACATAGGCAAGCAGCGTACGCAATTTTCGGGCTTCATCGATAAGCGCGCGCAGATCCGCGCCGGTGCGCTGGCCCTCGGCGGTCTCTGCCACAAGGCCCTCAAGCCCGCCTGCGATCAGATATTCATCAAGCGCCGCCTGATCCTTCAAATACACCTCGGAGCGGCCGCGCGACACTTTGTAGAGCGGCGGCTGGGCGATATAGAGGTGCCCGGCCTCGATCACTTCGCGCATCTGGCGGTAGAAGAACGTCAGCAACAGCGTACGGATATGGGCGCCGTCGACATCGGCGTCGGTCATGATGACGATCTTGTGGTAGCGCAGTTTCGCCAGATCGAAATCGTCGCGGCCAATGCCGGTGCCCATCGCCTGAATAAGCGTGCCAATCTCGCGCGAGCCAAGCATGCGGTCAAAGCGCGCGCGCTCGACGTTGAGGATTTTACCGCGCAGCGGCAGGATTGCCTGATAATGGCGGTCGCGGCCCTGTTTGGCCGATCCGCCAGCGCTGTCGCCCTCGACCAGGAACAGTTCGGATTTCGCCGGGTCTTTTTCCTGACAATCGGCAAGTTTGCCGGGGAGCGACGAAACCTGCAGGACGTTCTTGCGGCTGGCTTCACGCGCCTTGCGCGCCGCTTCGCGCGCGACGGTCGCAGAGACGATCTTTTCGACGACGATCTTCGCCTGTGCCGGATTTTCCTCCAGCCATTCGGCGAGCTTTTCGCTCATCAGCGATTCAATCGGCGCGCGGACTTCGGAGGAAACGAGTTTGTCCTTGGTCTGACTCGAGAATTTGGGATCGGGGACTTTGACCGAAACCACCGCCGTCAGCCCCTCGCGCATGTCCTCGCCCGTCGGAGAGACTTTTTCTTTCTTGAGGATGCCCGAGGCCTCGGCATAATTGTTGAGCGTCCGCGTCAGCGCGCTGCGGAACGCCGCCATATGTGTGCCGCCGTCGCGCTGCGGGATATTGTTGGTAAATGGCAGCACCTGTTCATAATAGCTGTCATTCCACTCCATCGCGACGTCGACTGAAATGCCGTCCTTTTCGCCCTGCATGGTGACGGGGTTCGGGATCAGTGCGGTCTTGGTGCGGTCAAGATATTGCACGAACGCGGCGACACCGCCCTCGTAATAAAGCTCCAGCTCCTTGATCTCGGCATGCCGCGCGTCGGTCAGCTTCAGCCGCACGCCCGAATTCAAAAACGCCAGTTCGCGATAGCGGTGGACGAGGCGTTCAAAGTTGAACTCGATATCCTTGAAGGTCGAGACTGACGGGAAAAACGTCACTTCGGTGCCCTTGCGGCCCTCGGCGTCGCCTTCGACCTTGAGCGGCGCTTCGGCATCGCCATTGCGAAAGCGCATCCAGTGCGCCTTGCCGTCGCGGAAAATCCGCAGTTCGAGCCAATCGGACAGCGCATTGACGACGCTGACGCCGACGCCATGCAGCCCGCCTGAAACCTTGTAGCTGTTCTGGTCGAATTTGCCGCCGGCATGCAACTGGGTCATGATGACTTCGGCGGCGGAAATGCCCTCTTCGGTGTGAATGTCGGTTGGAATGCCGCGGCCATTGTCGGTGACGGTGACCGAGCCATCGGCGTTGAGCGTGACGGTGACAAGGTCGCAATGGCCGGCGAGCGCCTCGTCAATGGCGTTGTCGGACACTTCGAACACCATGTGGTGCAGGCCCGAGCCATCCTCGGTATCGCCGATATACATGCCCGGCCGTTTGCGCACGGCGTCGAGGCCTTTGAGAACCTTGATGGAATCGGCACCGTAATCGCCGTTTTGGGCGGTATCGCTCACAAATTTTCCTTAATTCACCGAAAGTCGTCCAGAAGAGACTTCTATATAGGTTGCCGCGTCGCCAATTGCACGGAAAAGTGACACGTCGGTGCCGGTCATCCAGACTTGCGCGCCCAGCTCGTCGATCATCGCAAAAAGCGCCGCGCGGCGGGTTTCGTCAAGATGCGCGGCGACCTCGTCGAGCAGCAGGATCGGACGTTGCCCGGTTCGCGCTGCAACGATGCGCGCGTGGGCAAGCACAAGGCCAAGCAACAGGGCCTTTTGTTCGCCGGTCGAGGCACGCGCAGCGGGCTGGTCCTTGGCGCTGTGGAGAACGCCAAGGTCGATCCGGTGGGGTCCGATGGTCGTGCGTCCGGCGGCGGCGTCGAGCCCGCGCGAACGGTGGAGCGCGGCGAGCAGCGCGTCAGGGTCGCGCCAGTCCTCGCCCTCGATGCCAAGCTCGGCTTTCGGAAACGGGCTTTGCGGTGCGTCGGCTATGATTTCACCCAGTGCATCGACGGTTTCTGCCCTTGCCTCGGCAAGCTGCGCGCCATGTTCGGCCATTTGCCGTTCAAGCGCCGTAAGCCAATCCGTGTCTGGAGCAGATTCAGAGGACAGCAGCCGGTTGCGCGAGCGCATGGCAGCTTCGTAGCGCCCGACGTCGCGACCGTGTCCCGGGCGTAGCGCCAGCGTCAGCCGGTCAAGGAAACGCCGTCGCGCGCCAGCGCTATCGACGAGCAGCCTGTCCATCGCAGGCGTCAGCCAGAGCACGGACAGCCATTCGGACAAAGCCGAGGCACTCGCGCCTGCACCGTTGATGCGGACTTGCCGTCGTCCGGGGCTTGCGGAAAGTGCGCCTGTGCCGATTTCGACGGCATCGCCCTGACCGCATTGCAGTCGCGCTGAAATTGCAAAACCCCCTCCTCCCCCCTCGCGCGCCATTTCGGGCAGCGCGGCAAAGCGCAGGCCGCGTCCCGGTGACAGCAGGGAAATCGCCTCAAGCAGGTTGGTCTTGCCCGCGCCATTGTCGCCGGTGATGACGACGGCGCCCGACCCGGCGTCAAGCGCGGCCGTCTCGTAGCAGCGAAAGTCACTGAGCCGCAGGCGGTCGATCGTGCGCGCTTCGGCCGCCTGTGTCATAGCTGACCTACCTGTGCGGTTATACCCGCATCGGCATCAGCACGTAGAGCGCTGGAGAATCGCTGCTTTCGCGCAGCAGCGTCGGTGCGGCGGCATCGGCAAGATGGACTTCGAGGCTGTCGCTGTCGATCTCACCCAGAATGTCGAGCAGATAGCGTGCGTTGAAACCGACGTCGAAACCATCCGAGTCATATGATGCCGAGACTTCTTCGGCGGCAGTACCGGTTTCGGGGCTGGTGACCGACAGGGTGATCTTGTCCTTGTCGAGAGTCATTTTGACGGCGCGGGTTTTTTCGGTGGCGATCGCAGCGACCCGGTCGACACCTTCGGCAAGCGCCTTGGTCTCGATCCGCAACAGTCGGTCGTTCTTTGTCGGGATGACCCGCGAATAATCGGGGAAGGTGCCGTCGATCAGCTTCGATGTCAGAACGGCGGTTCCGGCGCGGAAGCGGATCTTGGTCGCCGACAGCGACACTTCGATTTCGCCATCGACCTCGTCGAGCAATTTGCGGACCTCGGCAACGCATTTGCGCGGCACGATGATGTCGGGCATGCCGTCCGACCCTGCCGGTGCATCAATGGTGACGCGCGCCAGCCGGTGACCATCGGTTGCGACCGCAATCAGCTTGCCATCGACGACATGCATGAAAATGCCGTTCAGATAATAGCGGGTTTCTTCGGTCGAAATCGCAAAGCGAGTCTTGTCGATGATCTGGCGCAGCGTTTCGGCGGGCAGCAGGAATTTCGTCGGCAGATCACTTTCGGCAATGATCGGAAAGTCGTCGCGTGGCAGCGTTGCGAGGTTGAATTTGGCGCGTCCGGCCGCAATCGCCATCTTGTCGCCCGATACGGACAGCTCAACCTGACTGCCTTCGGGCAGCTTGCGTGCGATATCGAACAAAGTATGCGCCGAAACGGTGGTTGCACCGCTGGTTTCGACATTGGCGCTGATCGAATCGACGACCTGCAGATCAAGGTCGGTTGCCATCAGCCTGATGCTGCCGTCCTCGGCCTCGATCAAGACGTTGGACAAAATTGGTATCGTATTGCGCCGCTCTACAACCGACTGGACATGCCCCAGACACTTCAGCAGAGTCGCCCGCTCGACCGTCGCTTTCATGTATATTCCTTCAAGTCCCTAAATCTGCCCGCGCGGATGCGCTTCGCACAGGACTATAGCGCCTGTACAGCGCTTCGGTAGTCGAAATTGCGTACCAAGTGCAAGCACGTGCAGTCAGTCGATTTTTTCAATATGCCCGTCGAGCATGTGAATCCGTGAATCGGCAGCCTCGGCAATTTCGGGATCATGGGTAACGCAGACGACTGTGCGGCGTTGATTTGATGCCAGATCGTGCAGGATTTCAACCACGCGGCCGGAATTGACGCTGTCGAGATTGCCCGTCGGTTCATCACCAAGAATAAGCGCCGGATCATTGGCAAGGGCGCGGGCGATGGCGACGCGCTGGCGCTGTCCGCCGGACATTTTATCGGGCGTTTTCATGGCTTCGTCAGCAATATCCATCGACGCGAGCAATGCTTCGGCCTGTGTGCGAGTGTCACGGGCACTGAGCCGCGCCAGCCGCCGCATCGGCAGCATGACGTTTTCAAGCGCGGTAAATTCGGGCAAGAGAAAGTGAAACTGGAAGACGAAGCCGATCCGTTCCAGCCGGACCTGCGAACGCGCATTGCTGTCAAAATCTGTGGTATCCACGCCGTCAAAATATAGTCGGCCTGTCGTTGGCCGGTCGAGCAGGCCAAGCAGATAGAGCAGCGAGGATTTGCCGCAGCCCGACGGCCCGATGACGGCAACGAACTGCCCGGCTTTGATGTCGAAGCTGATATTTTGAACCAGCGTCACAGGCGGTTCGACGTCAAGAATACGGCTTATGCCTTCGGCGCGGATCAGGCTGGTCATACCGCACCACGCAAAATATCGACAGGATCGACACGCGCGGCCTTTCGCGCCGGAATCCACGCGGCAATGACCGCCGAAATCAGGCTGGCGCCCGCCGAGAGGATATATTGAAATGTCGAACGGTCGAGTGGTAGCGATTCGAGTCGGCCCTGAACGTTGAATTTGAAGGTATCGAGGATTTGCATGAGCGCGAAACCGAGCGCCCAGCCGAAAACGACACCGATACAGGCCAGCACAAAGCCTTCGATGACAAAAATGCGTTCAAGATCGCTCGCTGAAAAACCGATCGAGCGCATGATGGCGATATCGCGTTGCTTGTCGGCGACGCTGGTGGAAACCACAGTATAAATACCAAAGGAGGCGACGAGCAGGATCGCCGAAACCACCGAATACATAATAACGTTGCGCGTCAGCAGCAGCGCGAGAAAATCTGCCGAGCGTTCCTGCCAGCTTTCAGCTTTATACCCGTAGCGCGATTCGAGATGTTTGGCTTCGGCTTCGGCGGCATAGGGGTCCGCGATGCGCACGCCGATACGATTGATGACAAATGGCTGACCGGTCAGCGATTGCGCCTCGCGCAGCAGGACATAGCCAGAATTCGAACCAAACTGACCGCGGCCCTGTTCGAATATACCGACGATTTTGAGCGTCCGTGTGCCAACGCGCGAAGTGGCGGCAACAATGTCGCCCATGCCAACGCCAAGCCTGTTGGCCAGCTCTTCGCCGATCATGACGCCGCCTTTCACGCGTTCCAGATCGCGCAGGCGCCCGTATTTCAGGTTCTCCTCGACGTTGGATACCTTGGCTTCAATGCCCGGTTCGACGCCGATTATGCCAAGCGCTTCTTCGCGGCCGCCCACGCGCAATGTCACCGCGCCCGACAGTGACGGCGACGCTGTGGCATTGGGATCACGTTCGATCGCGCGCATGATTTCCTGCCAGTCCTTGAGGCCGCGCACCTCGTTGCGCGGTTTATAATGGCGGGTCTCTACCGTGGCATCGGGGAAGGCGAGGACGGCGGGTTGCGGTGACGGGCTTCGGATCTCGTCATAGATGATGATATGCGGCGCGGCATCGATCAGCGTTTCGACAAAATCGTTCTGGCTGCCGACCATGAGCGCCGAAACCGCGAGAAAAAAGCCGACGCCGACGCCGACGCCCGCCACGGCGACCGCGGTTTGCCGTTTGCGCTGCGACAAATGCTTGGCGACGATGGAGAGGTGCAGCGCGAGTCGGCCGAGCATGGCGACGGCCTGCTATTTGCGCGTGGCGCGGACGCGTGTGCCCTCGCCAAGCGCGTCAGTCCGGTCAATGATGACGACATCGCCTTTGTCGAGTCCTTCGACAATCTCGACAGTCTCGGGGCCGACAATGCCGGTCTTGACGTTCTGGCGTCTGGCCTTGCCATCGACGACGCGCCAGACTTCGTCATTTTCAATGGCCGCTTCGGGGATGAGCAGCACACCGTTCTTGAGTTTGATGATGATATTGATTTCGAGTGTCAGGCCGATGGGCAAGGGCGTGTTGCCGATGGGTGCGAGGCGCACACGAAACGCGCGCTGATCGGGGTCGCCGCCAAGCGTGATCTCGCGGACACGCGCTTTGAATACGCGGCCGGGATAGGCATCGCTCGACATCAGCGCATCCTGTCCGACAACGATTAGCGGGATATCGCGTTCATCGACCGTGGCGGTAATCTTGAGCTGCGCGGTATCGCCGACAACAAACAGCGTCTTTGTCGGGCTGGCAAGATCGCCGGACTCGACGTCGCGGCGCAGGATGACGCCATTGACGCCAGAGCGCAGCACAAAATTATCGAGCCGGTCGCGCGCGGCGCGTTCCGCTGCCTGTGCGGCTTGAAGCGACGTTGTCGCGCGGTCGCGTGCCGCGCCGCTTGCAAAGCCCCTTTTGTAAAGCGCCAGCGTGCGTTCTGCATCGAGTGTTGCGGCGCGTGTCTGTGCCGCGGCTTGTGCAATCTGGGCCTGCTGATCGGCGGCGTCGAGCCGGGCGAGGATTTGATCTTTGGAAACGCGTTCGCCTTCACGCACCAGCACATCGAGGACCGGCGCGGTTACGCGGGCGGAAATTTCGACGGGCTCCTCGACCTCGACAAAGCCTGTGGCATAGACGACTTCAATGGCTTGCCCGGTCGAGACCTTTGCGGTTTCGACGCTGAGTGGGCGCAACTGACGAAAAGCGACCGACCCCGCGACAAGAGCCACGACAAGGCCAATCAGGATCCAGCGCATATGCATTGGCTGCAGGCTAAGCTGTTATACCGCCTGCTGCAACGCTTCTGCGTCGATTAAAGCGCGACGTCGTAGGCTGCTTCGGTTTTTGCCGCGACTTCGTCAAGCGTGACGCCGGGGGCAAGCTCGATCAGCTTGTAACGTGCGCCTTTACCCGCGCGTTCGAACACGCCAAGATCGGAAATCACCATATCGACGACGTTCTGGCCGGTCAGCGGCAGGCTGCAGGCTTTGAGGAACTTGCTCTCGCCAGCCCGATTGGTGTGATCCATCAGCACGATGATTTTCTTCACACCGGCGACCAGATCCATTGCGCCGCCCATGCCCTTGACCATCTTGCCCGGGATCATCCAGTTGGCGATGTCGCCATTTTCGGCGACTTCCATTGCGCCGAGAATTGAAAGATCAATGTGTCCGCCGCGGATCATCGCAAAGCTGTCGGCGGAGCTGAAATAGGACGTGCGGCGCAATTCGGTGATCGTCTGCTTGCCGGCATTGATCAGATCCGCGTCGACCTCGTCATCGGTCGGGAAGGGTCCCATGCCCAGCATGCCGTTTTCGGACTGCAGGGTGACATCGATCCCCTCGGCGATGTAATTTGCCACCAATGTCGGCATGCCGATGCCAAGATTGACGTAAAATCCGTCCTTCAGTTCCTTTGCGGCGCGTGCCGCCATATCATCACGTGTCCAGGGCATGATTATGCAGCCTCCCTGACGGTGCGCTTTTCGATGCGCTTTTCAAATGACTTGCCTACGATGATTCGCTGGACATAGACGCCCGGCGTGTGGATGCAATCGGGGTCGAGGTCGCCAGCGCCGACCATCTCTTCAACTTCGACCACGGTGACTTTGCCCGCCGTTGCCATCATCGGGTTAAAGTTGCGTGCGGTCTTGCGATAGACGAGGTTGCCATAGGGATCGGCTTTCCACGCTTTGACCAGCGCAACGTCAGCGACCAGGCCGGTTTCCATGATGTAGGTCTCGCCATTAAAATCCTTGTGCTCCTTGCCCTCGGCAACGAGCGTTCCAACACCGGTCTTGGTATAAAATCCGGGAATGCCGGCACCGCCCGCGCGAATGCGTTCGGCAAGCGTGCCTTGCGGATTGAATTCGAGGTCGAGTTCCTTGGCAAGATACTGGCGTTCAAACTCCTTGTTCTCGCCGACATAGGAGCTGATCATTTTGCTGATCTGCCGTGTCTCGAGCAGCAGGCCGAGGCCAAAGCCGTCGACACCGGCATTGTTTGAAACGCAGGTCAGGTCTTTTGTGCCGGAATCGCGCAATGCCGCGATCAAATTTTCAGGGATACCACAAAGGCCAAAGCCGCCCGCCATTACCATCATGCCGTCAAAGAGCACGCCATCAAGCGCCTCTTCCGCACTGTTATAAAGCTTGTTTGCCAAGGAATGTCTCCGTTGGTGAATTCAGTCGCGGCTCTGCTAGCGCAGCTCAGCCCAAGAAGAAAGAGTAGTCTTTTTGTAAATTTTTCTACATTAGGCTGCGATCATGCACCCGACGCTCTTTCTCGCACGTCACGCGGAAACCGTGTTTAACGCCGCTGCACGCATGCAGGGGCATATGGGGCATACGCCGCTGACCCGTAATGGCATCCGTCAGGCCGAAGATATGGGGCAGGCGTTAAGGGCCGCGCTCGGGCCAAGGCCCGACATAGATATCTGGGCATCGAAATCGGGGCGTACGCTGCAGACGGCAAGCATCATTGTCGAACATCTGGAGTGCGGTTTTTTCAAGATTCGTCAGGATGAGCGCCTGCTGGAAATTGATGTCGGCGCCTGGGAAGGGCGCAGCTATGCGGAGATTGTCGCCGAAACCGGCCCGATCATGTGCGCCGAGCGGCGGCTGTTTTCCGCGCGTCCACCCGGTGGAGAATGGTATCCCGATATCGCGGCACGGGTGAAAAGCTGGCTTGACGAGCTTGACCCGTCGCGCCCGGCACTTGTTATCAGCCACGGCATCACCGCGCGCGTCTTGCGGGGCAGCCTTATCGGCGGCGAACCCATTGAAAAGGACTGCGTGCCGCTTGCAGAGGACGCCCCACAGGGCACGGTGTTCAAGATCGAAAACGGCGTGGAAAGCGTGATTCATGTCGGCCACGGCTCGGTCGACGGCAAGGCCAAGGCGTTTTAGCGCAGGCGATTGTTGAACGACTGCTGGTCAAATCCTCGCAAAACCACTACATTGCGGGCCATGCACACACCGGCAATGACCATAGCTGGCGGCAATAGCCCCGTACCCGTCCCGCGCGCGCCGCATGCGCGTGCCGATGGGCGTATTGACCTTGTCGGGCTCGACAAGGCCGAGATTCGCGCGGCGCTGATCGAAGCGGGCATAGCCGAAAAGCAGGCGCGCATGCGCAGCACGCAGATCTGGCACTGGATTTATCATCGCGGTGTCACCGATATTGCCGCCATGACCGACATTGCCAAGGACATGCGGGCGTTGCTTGAAACCCGCTTTGTCGTCGGACGCCCAGAGGTCGTCACCGCGCAATTGTCGACCGATGGCACGCGCAAATGGCTGCTGCGCACTGACGATGGCAATGAATATGAAATGGTGTTCATTCCCGACGCCGATCGCGGCACATTGTGCGTTTCCAGTCAGGTCGGCTGCACGCTCAACTGCCGCTTTTGCCATACAGGCACGATGAAGCTGGTGCGGAACCTGACCGCGGGCGAGATTGTCGGGCAGATCATGCTGGCGCGCGATTCGCTTGGCGAATGGCCGCAGGCTGGCGAGCATATGACCGGCGAAGCGCGGATGCTGTCCAACATCGTCATGATGGGCATGGGCGAACCGCTTTACAATTTTGATGCGCTCAAAAAAGGTCTGAAGATCGTCATGGACGATACCGGCCTTGCGCTCTCGCGTCGCCGCATCACGCTCTCGACATCGGGCGTCGTGCCGATGATCAAGCGTGCGGGCGAAGAGATCGGCGTCAATCTTGCCGTGTCGCTGCACGCGGTCACCAAAGAGGTGCGCGACGAGATTGTGCCGCTCAACAGGAAATACGGCATTGAAGAGCTGCTCGAAGCCTGCGCCGCCTATCCCGGGGCAAACAATGCCCGGCGCATCACGTTTGAATATGTCATGCTGAAGGACAAGAATGACAGCGCGGAGGATGCGCGCGAGCTTGTTCGGCTGATCAAGAAATACAAGCTGCCTGCAAAGGTGAACCTGATCCCGTTCAACCCCTGGCCGGGCGTTGCTTATGAATGCAGCGATGATCAGACCATCGCGCAGTTTTCCGACATCATCTTTCGCGCCGGCATCTCCGCGCCGATCAGGACACCGCGCGGGCGCGATATCATGGCGGCCTGCGGGCAGTTGAAAAGCGAAAGCGAAAAGCTGTCGCGGGCAGAGCTTGATCGTATTGCGGCGGAAAAACAGGCCGCGCTCGGCTAAGTTCAGAGCGCCGTTATCCGGGTGTTCGCGACGTATTCCAAAAGCCACTACAATTGGCTACAAGTCCGTCTATGAAATTTCTCGACAGCATGCTGAAAAAGCTTGTGAAAGACGGTGAACTCACCGTGACGACCGCCAGTCGCAGGGTTTACCATTATGGTAAGCCGCACCCCGATCTTGCGCCTGTGGCTGCGCATTTTACGGATAAATGGACGCCGCTGCGCATCGCGATGAACCCGGCGCTTGCCGCTGCTGAAGCCTATATCGATGGCAGGATGCAGTTTGCCGAAGGCGATATCGCGGACCTGCTGACCATCGTGGCGCACAATGCGCGTTGGTCGGACACCAATCCGTTTCGCATGAAATTGTGGCGTACGCAGCAACTGGCCGCAAAATTCTACCAGCTTAATTACCGGCGCACGGCCAAGCGGAATGTGGCGCATCATTACGACCTGTCGGACCGGCTGTACGATCTTTTCCTTGATACGGACCAGCAATATAGCTGCGCCTATTACCGCGCGGACGATGTCAGCCTTGAACAGGCGCAGGTCGACAAAAAGGCGCATATCGCCGCCAAGCTCAACTTGCAGCCGGGGCAAAAAGTCCTCGACATTGGGTGTGGCTGGGGTGGCATGGCGCTTTATCTCAACCGCATTGCCGATGTTGACGTCACCGGCGTCACATTGTCGGAACGGCAGCTTGCCGTTGCCCGCCGCCGTGCGGAGGAGGCAGGCGTTGCAGATCGCGTGCGCTTTGAGCTCATCGATTATCGCGACATTGAGGGGCAGTTTGACCGGATCGTTTCGGTCGGCATGTTCGAACATGTAGGCCTGCCCAATTACCGGACATTTTTCAGCCGCGTGCGCGAGCTTTTGACCCCCGATGGCGTTGCGCTGCTGCATACGATTGGCCGCGCCGACGGGCCAGGGGCGACCGACCCCTTTACCGCCAAATATATATTTCCCGGCGGCTATTCACCGGCGCTTTCAGAAATTATTCCCCATATCGAACGCGAAATGCTGTGGATCACCGACATCGAGGTGCTGCGCTTGCATTATGCCAAGACGCTTGACCAATGGCTGGAACGCGCAAAAGCCGCCAAGGCCGATATTGTTGATCTTTATGACGAGCGCTTTTTTCGGCTGTGGACATTTTACCTTGCCGCGGCGCGTGGCGCGTTTCGTTACGACGGCCATGTCAATTTCCAGATCCAGCTCAGCCGCAGCCGCCATGCCCTGCCAATCACCCGCGATTATATGGCCGAGGCCGAGGCGCGCTATCTGGACGCCAGTTGAGCCGACGTCCGCTCGGGCTTGGGAAAGCCACAATCGCGCTGGCTGCTGCCGCGACGCTGGTGCCACCCTGGTTGCTGCTTGATCCACGTGGCGCGAGGGCCAAAGCGTTCGAGCGGCGTTTCCATCGCTGGATCGCGCGTGGCTTTGGCCTTGAACCGCAAATTTCGGGTACCCCCGGCGGACCCGGCACCTTACTGGTCGCGAACCACATCAGCTGGGCCGATATCGTCAGCATCGCGGCGATTCTCGATACGGATTTCGTCGCGAAAGCCGATGTTGCGCGCTATCCGGCGCTCGGACGACTTGCCGATCGCACGGGCACGATCTTTGTCGACCGCGACAGGCGCACGCAGGCCGGGACGCAAATGGCGCGAATCCGCGAACGACTGGATGCTGGTCGGCGCGTTCTGATGTTTCCCGAAGGCACGACATCGGATGGCAGCAGATTGCTGCCATTTCGTTCAAGCCTGTTTGCCGCAGCCGATACCGCACGCGGCGTACAGCCGGTGACGCTCAGCTATACCGGTCATGGGGGATCAGGCATCAGTGCAGCGACGCTTTCGGAAATTGCCTGGGTCGGCGATCAGGGGATGTTGCCGAATGCCGCCGCACTTGCGCGCATCAAGGCGGGCATTTCAATCCACTTTCACGACCCGGTCGATCCCGCCGCTTTCACGACACGCAAAGCGTTGGCCGATTACTGCCGCGATGTCATTGCCACGCATTATGCGGCGCGTCTGACTCTTATAGCATAGGTCCTGACCCTAGCGCAGTGCGATGGATTTGAGGGGCTGGATCGAAAAGGAAAAGGGCCGACGATTGGGAAGACGTCAGCCCTTTCCGGCAAAGCGTGGCGACCGGCAGGGGGGAACCGGCCGCCACCTTTGGCGCGCTAGTGAGCGCGCATGGCTTTATAGGCAGCGCGGCGTTCGTCGCTGGTCAGCGTGCCGTCCTTGTTCGTGTCTGCTGCATCAAAGCGCTTGAGCGCGGTTTCGCGGGCCTCGGCCAGCGACACGCTTCCATCCTTGTTGGCGTCGTGCATTTCAAACCAGCGTTTGCCGCCGTCCTTCATCATATGACCACGGTGCATGCCCATGCCATGACCTTCGCCATTTTTGGCTGATTCATGACGTTTTTTACGCATTTCCTGACGCATTTCATGCATGGCGTTCCATTCCGCCTTGCTCAACTGGCCATTTTTGTCAGTGTCGAGTTTGGTGAACATTTCGTCATGATGTTTTGCCATTTTGGCGCGCATTTCAGCTTTGTGGGCTTCGAGCCGGGCTTCGAACTCGGCTGTTGTTATCTTGCCGTCCTTATTGGCGTCGCCCGCTGCGAATTTTTCCGCGACCTTGGCCTCGACCTCGGCGCGGGTCATATCCTTGCCGGGGCCTTCGTGGTGGCGGGCAAGCGCCGGAACCGCGAGCAGGGCGAGTGCGGATACGCCAAATACCAGTGTTTTCTTCATCTCTCATACTCCTCAATGATCGAAAAGTCGTTTGAACCTTGTCTGCTATACGCAGAGACTTGCCGCTCTCCCTTGAATCTCGCGTGCATCAATGCGACAGGCGCGCAGCAAGTCATGTAAACAGAGGATTCGCGGCAATGTCGGACGTCAAAAAAGTGGTACTCGCCTTTTCAGGGGGACTGGATACCAGCGTCATCCTGAAATGGCTGAAAATCACCTATAATTGCGAGGTCGTGACCTTTACCGCCGATCTTGGTCAGGGCGAGGAACTGGAACCGGCGCGCGAAAAAGCCGTTCTGATGGGCACAAAGCCCGAACATATTTTTATCGACGACCTGCGCGAAGAATTTGTGAAAGATTATGTCTTCCCGATGATGCGCGCCAATGCGCTTTACGAGGGGCTTTATCTGCTCGGCACGTCGATTGCGCGCCCGCTGATCGCCAAGCGTCAGATCGAAATCGCGCGGCAGGTCGGCGCCGACGCTGTCAGTCACGGTGCGACCGGCAAAGGCAATGACCAGGTCCGTTTCGAACTTGGCTATTATGGCCTTAACCCCGACATCAAGGTGATTGCTCCGTGGCGCGAGTGGGATTTGAATTCGCGCACGAAACTGATTGAATTTGCCGAAGCGCACCAGATTCCGATCCCGCGCGACAAGCGCGGCGAAGCGCCGTTTTCAACCGACGCCAACATGCTGCACACTAGTTCGGAAGGCAAAGTCCTTGAAGATCCGTGGGAAGAGGTGCCGGACTATGTCTACAGCCGCACGATCAACCCCGAAGACGCGCCGGATACGCCCGAATATATCACCATCGATTTCGAGCGTGGCGATGCTGTTGCCATTAATGGCGAAGGCATGTCGCCCGCGACGCTGCTGGCCAAGCTTAATGACTATGGGCGGGTGCATGGTATCGGTCGTCTCGACCTCGTCGAAAATCGCTTTGTCGGCATGAAATCGCGCGGCATGTACGAAACGCCGGGCGGCACGATCCTGCACATTGCGCATCGCGGCGTTGAGCAGCTGACGCTCGACCGGGGTGTGGCGCATTTGAAGGATGAGCTTGCACCGCGCTATGCCGAACTCGTCTATAATGGTTTCTGGTTCTCGCCCGAGCGTGAAATGCTGCAGGCCGCCATCGATCACAGCCAGCAGGACGTGACCGGCACGGTCCGCCTGAAGCTGTACAAGGGCAATGCCATCATCGTCGGGCGCAAGTCGCCGGTCAGCCTCTATTCCGAAAGGGTCGTGACGTTTGAAGATGATGCCGGGGCCTATGACCAGCGCGATGCCGAAGGCTTTATCAAGCTGAACGCGCTGCGTCTGCGTCTGCTCGGGCGGCGCGGCGCTTAAAGCAAGCCTTAACCACAAACGCCTATTCTGCCTGTAACCAATTTTGGACATGGGCGGGGAACGCGTGAAAACCGATATCGGGGAAATCCGGGCTGCAAGCTTCATCCTGGCGGTTGTCATGCTCTATATGGCGCTCGTGCTTGGGTCGGGTCTCATCCCTGTTGATCAGTTTGCGGGCCTCGTCACGATCTACATAAAATCGCTGGGCTCGCTTGGCATTGTTGCCGCTGCCCTGTCGTTGATCGGTCTTTGCGTGGTGAGAGGTGTGCGCGAACGTGCCGCGCCGCCGCCATTTCCGATCATTCGCCAATTTATCGCCGGACGCTGGCAGCGCGATCGCATGTTGAGTGTGATTGCGCCGATCGTTGTGTGCACGGTCACGCTGGCATCGTTCAACGCTTTCAAGCAGCTCGTCCTGCCTGCCGCCGGATTCCATTTCGATCCGCTGTTCGCCGATCTTGATCGCGCCTTGTTCCTTGGCAACGACCCGTGGATGGTGAGCCATGCCGTGTTTGGTTCGAACGCGGCGACGCGCTTTATCGACACGGCCTATCACGGCTGGTTCGTGCCGATGACGCTTGGCATCATCGTTTGCGCGTTTCTTGCCGGTCGGGCGGAATTGCGCTTTCAATATGTCGCAAGCTATGCGTTCAGCTGGATCATCATCGGTTCGGTTCTGGCATTTTTGCTGCCAGCCGCAGGGCCGTGCTTCTATGGCGATTTTGCCGGATCGACGACACGCTTTGCGCCGCTCATGCGTGCGCTTGCCGAGGTCAATGCGGCCGTTGTGGCCGATGGCGACGGCGGGCTTTCCGCGCTGCGCAATCAACAATTGCTGATCGGCCATTTCGGCTCGGGCAAGCTTGCGCTTGGCGGCGGCATTTCCGCAATGCCTTCGATGCACATTGCGCTCGCCATGCTGTTCGCGCTTGGCGCCTGGCGCCTGTCGCGCCCATTTGGCGTTTTCATGTGGGGCTATGCGGTGCTGATCTGGATCGGATCGATCCATCTTGGCTGGCACTATGCGATTGACGGTCTGGTCTCGGCGCTGCTTGCAGTCGCGATCTGGAAGGCCACGGGCTATATTGGTCGGGCGCTTTTGTACGGCAGGACGTCGCGATCCGTGTCGGTCGCCGTCCCCGCGGAATGACCGCGATCAGCGGTTGAAGGCGAAAAACCTGTAACCGGCGAAATTGGCAAACATGGCTGCAAGTGTCGCCAGTGAAAAGGCCGCATATGTCGGCAGTCCGGTATAGGTCAGTCCTGAAAAAACCAGGGCATTGACCGCCATGCCGCCAAGCGAGGCGAGCACATATCGACCATATTCCTGCCAGCTTGGCTGCTGCTGCTGGGCAAATGTCCAGCGGCGGTTGCAAGCCCAGGTGTAGGTGACGGCAAGGCCAAGCACGGGGAACTGCGCGATATAGGGTGACAGTCCGATGCGCGTCAGGATTTCAAGGCTGGCGAGCCCGATCAGAAAGGCGCTGCCGCCCACGATGAGGAAGCGCCCTGCCTGTCGGCTGAGCACCGACATCACTGACGCGGCAATCCCGGCTGTGAGAGCAGGAACATGCGCTTTAATTCGACGCGCGCGCGGCTGACCGAATCAAGGATCAGGCCGCACATGAAGGACATGGACGCGATGATCATCAGCGATGCGGCAAGCAGCGCGGTCGGCAAACGCGGCACAAGGCCCGTGGCAAGATATTCGGTGATAACCGGCGTGCCGAGGCCGATGGCGAAGGCTGCGATCAACAATGCGGTCATGCTGTAGAATATCAGCGGCCGGGTTTCCTTTAAAAGCAGCAGGAACACGGAAAAAATGCGCGCGCCGTCGCGAAAGGTGTTGAGCTTGCTTTCCGACCCTTCGGGGCGGACGCCATATCGGGTTTCGACCTCGGCAACCGGCATCATGAGCTGGCTGGCATGTACCGACATTTCGGTTTCGATCTCGAAACCGCGACTGACCGCCGGAAAGCTTTTTGCAAAGCGACGGCTAAAGACCCGATAGCCCGAAAAAATATCGGTGAAATCGCTGCCAAACAGGCTGATGAAAACGCCATTGAAAATCTTGTTGCCAAAAGCGTGCCCGGCCCGGCCTGCGTCTTTGGTGACTCCGGCGCGCGTGCCGACCACCATATCGAGCCGCCCATCGACGAGCGTCTTGACGAGGCGCGGCGCATCGACCGCGCTGTATGTGCCATCGCCGTCCGCCATGACATAGACGTCGGCGTCGACTTCGGTAAACATGCGGCGCACGACATGGCCTTTGCCCTGGCGGTTTTCATTGACCACAATGGCGCCCGCCGCGCGCGCGATCTTTGCCGTGTCGTCGCTTGAATTATTGTCAAAGACATAAATGCACGCGCCCGGCAAAGCCGCGCTGTAATCGCGTATAACCGTGGCAATTGTCGCCGCCTCGTTATAGCAGGGAAGAATGACGGCGGTGACAAGGTCGACCTTGCCCTCGGCGGACCGTATGCTCGCTTCAAACGCCTCTGTCTTGCCTGCGATTGTCATGTGATGCCCCGGTTTGCAAATAACATGACCACTGGCTACGCCCCGGACCTAACTTTAAGGTTAACGTGACCTAAAAATATAGACATTGGAAAGCTTTTTCGGGGTAAGGGCGGGAATCATGAATGACGTGACCGATAATGACGCCGCGATCGCGACCCGCTGGCTGGTCGTGTTCTGGGTCCTGGCGTCTCTGGCTCTGATCGTCGTCGGCTTTCCGAAAATCATGACACTGGCATTGCCCGATACGGACGATGCGATGCGGATGCTGCAGGTTCGGGACTGGCTGTCGGGGCAGACCTGGAGCGATCTGGTCCAGCATCGGCTTGGCCCTGCGGCGGGGACGGACATGCATTGGTCGCGCGTCGTCGATTTGCCGCTGGCGGCGACGATTGCGCTGTCTGCGCCGGTTTTCGGTATGGAGGTGGCTGAAAAGATTGCCGCAACGCTGATCCCGCTGCTGACGCTCGGGCTGACAATGCTTGCCGCAGGGCAGCTTGGCACGCGCATCGCGGGACGCCGCGCCGGGTTGATTGCCGCAATGTTCATCCTGTCGGTGGGGCCGGTCGTTTATACGATGCGGCCACTGCGCATCGACCATCATGGTTGGCAGGCGGCGTTGCTGCTGTTCATGGTTGCGCAGCTTGCCGACCCGGAGCGGCGGATGCAATCGGGGTTTGTCGCGGGTCTTGCATTGGTGCTGTCGCTGGCAATCGGTCTTGAAACGCTGCCCTATATCGCGCTTGTCAGCATGGCGCTGGTTGCGGCGTGGTGGGTGCACAGCAAATACGGGGTTCTGCTACAAGGCTATGGCCTTGCCATTCTTATCGGCCTTGCCGTGTTCTACCCGCTGTTCGTGCCGCAACCTGCATGGTTTGTCCCATATTGCGATGCGCTGTCGCCACCCTATCTTGCGGCGTTCGGCGGCGCAGGGCTGGTCGCGATTGTGCTGCCCGGCCTGATGTCGAACAGCGGTTTCCCGACCAAGGCGATCATGTCGCTGATGGTGCTATCGCTTATCGCGGCAGCGACGGGCTATTTTTATCCGGCATGCGCTGCCGGGCCGCTTGGCGCGGTCGACCCACGGCTTGCAACATGGCTTGGCCATATTTCAGAGGCCAAGCCGGGCATTGGCCTGATCGCGACCAAGCCTGCAACGTCGCTCAGTTTTGCCCTGTTCCTGCTGGTTGGCCTGATCGCGGGCAGTTGTGCCGCTTTTTGTCGCCGCGAAAACCCGCTTGGCTGGGGTATGATTCTGTCGCTGCTTGTCGCCGGGCTGGCTTTGACGTTGTTCGTGCAGTTGCGGTCGGCGATTGCCGTTTCGACATTTGCGGCGGTGGCCGCGGCCGCGCTCGCCGCACAATGGCTGCCGCGTGCGCGCGCGATCAAAGCGCTGCTGCCGCGTGTGCTGGCGACCGCCGGATTGTTGCTTGGCCTGTCGGGAGCGGGATCGCTGTGGCTTTCGGCGGGCTATGCCAAGCTCGTCGCGTCGGATGCAACGGTTACCGAGGAAGCCGAGGAAGCAAGCGCGCTTGCCTGTGCGGACCCGCGTACCCTCGCAGCGCTTGACGTCATAGCGCCATCGACGCTTGCAACCACGATGAATATGGGGCCAGCTGTTCTGCTCCATACGCACCACCGCGCGACCGCGGGTCCCTATCACAGGGGCGTTGAAATGATTCTCGACAATATGGAACTGTGGCGGGCAGAACCACTCCGGGCGCGACAGATATTGATGTCAGGGAAGGCCGATTATCTTTTGCATTGTCCCGGGGCGGTCGAATTGACAAATGCCGTGCGCGACGTTCCCGATGGCTTTGCGCATGCGCTGGAGGCCGGTACGCTGCCACCATGGCTCGAACCCGTCGCACTGGACGCAATTGTGCCGCTTAAACTCTATCGCATCAAAAATTGAAGCTCGCGCGCAGGCCGTCGATCACATATTGCACCGACAGCGCGGCGAGGATCACACCAAGCAGGCGGGTAATCGTCGCCTCGACGCGGCGTCCAAGGATCTTGAGCAACGGGCCCACCGCGATCAGCGCCGCCATCGTCAGCAGCAATATAATACCAAGCGCTGCAATGACGATGCTGCGTTCAGCGCCACTTTCAGCGTGCGCGGTAAGCAGCATGATGCTGGCGATTGATCCCGGGCCTGCGATCATCGGTATGGCAAGCGGGAAGACCGAGACGTCTTCGACCTCTTGCGTGGCATATTCCTCGGCGCGCTCTTCGCGGCGCTTGGTACGTTTTTCAAATACCATATTGTAGGCGATGACAAACAGCAGCATGCCGCCTGCAATCCGGAACGCGTCGAGGCTGATGCCAAGCGTTTCGAGCATGGCTTTGCCGATGAAGGCGAAAAACAACAGGACGAGGGCGGAGATGCTGACGGCGCGAATCGCCATCACGCGTCGTTGTGCGTTGGTTGCGCCTGTGGTCAGCGCGGAATAGATCGGTGCGCAGCCAATCGGGTCGATGACGACGAACAGCGTCGCCAGCGCCGAGATGAAAAGCTCGTTCACAGATCCTCGGGCGCCGCCAGCCCGGCGCGGCGATGCGCGGCGACCAGCGTATTGCGCAACAGGACGGCAATCGTCATCGGGCCAACGCCGCCCGGCACGGGCGTGATGGCGCCAGCGACCTCTGCAGCCTCGGCAAAGGCGACGTCGCCGACCAGCCGGGTCTTGCCCGGCCCGCGTTCGGGCGCGTCAATACGGTTGATGCCGACATCTATCACCACCGCGCCGGGCTTCAGCCAGTCGCCGCGCAGCATTTCGGGGCGTCCCACCGCTGCCACGACGATATCGGCCTGCCGCACCAGCGCGGGCAGGTCGGCGGTCCGGCTGTGCGCAATGGTAACGGTGGCATTGGCGTCAAGCAGAAGCTGTGCCATCGGTTTTCCGACGATGTTCGAGCGTCCGACGATGATCGCGTTTTTGCCCGACAGGTCGCCAAGCCGGTCCTTGAGCAGCATCAGGCAACCAAGCGGCGTACACGGGACCATGCCCGAAAGCCCGGTCGACAGGCGTCCCGCGTTGACGACATGGAACCCGTCGACGTCCTTGTCGGGGTCGATGGCTTCGATGACGGCGCTTTCATTGATGTGCTTTGGCAGCGGCAACTGCACAAGAATGCCATCGACCGCATTATCGGCATTCAAGGCTTTGACGTGGGCGATAAGGTCGGCTTCGCTCGTCTCTGCGGGCATGCGATGTTCAAAGCTTTCCATGCCCGCTTCTGCGCACGCCTTGTGTTTGGCGCCGACATAGACCTGGCTTGCCGCATCTTCGCCGACCAGCACGACGGCCAGTCCGGGCTTGCGCCCTGTCGCTTGCGCAAAGGCGGGCACATATGCGGCGATGCGGGCGCGCAAATCAGCTGCGAAGGCCTTGCCGTCAATCCGTTCAGCGCTCATCGCGTGTCACAGTCCTGCAAGATCGGCGGGGATCGACTGCGACAGCATCTGAATGCCCCACAGGCCGATCAGCACGACGATAGGCGACAGGTCGATGCCGCCCATATCGGGCAGAAACCTGCGTACCGGTCGCATCAGGGGTTCGGTGACGCGGTCGAGTGTGTGGACGATGGTCCGCACGATTTCGCTTTGCATGTTGATGACATTGAAGGCGATCAGCCAGCTGAGGATGACGCGCGCGAAAATGATGTAGATCATCACCTGCGCGACCATGAAGATAATGTCGCCAATAGCATCGAGGGTATTCATCGAAACACCTTATTGTCTGCGTGATATGTCGCCGTCCTAATCGCCTGCGCTCCGGCAGGCAACCCACGGCGGATGGAGCCTTTGTCATGACGCGCGAAGTCGAGGGGTGGCAGGTACGCGACCGCCGCCAGCGTCATACCCGACCGGATCGGGGATCCATTGGGACGCGCCGTATCGCCGATGTTCAGGCATAGTGGCGGAAACATCCAGCCCGCTGAAGGCGCAAATGGATTCCCGCGTTCGCGGGAATGACAGGGAATGGGGGTGACGGATATCTTGTTGACGCGGATCCGTCGCTTCCCGACAGGCGCGGGCAGCGCTGTGGACTAGCCGTGTTCAAAACTTGCTGCTAGGCAGCGCGCCGTGCTCAACTTTTCGAACATAACGGTGCGCCTTGGCGGGCGTGTCATCCTTGACCGTGCGACCGCTGCGTTGCCGCCGGGCAGCCGTGTCGGGCTGATCGGGCGCAATGGTGCGGGCAAATCGACGCTGATGCGCGTGGTCGCGGGCATGATGGACCCCGACGATGGCAGCGTCGAGATGCCAAAGGGCACGCGCCTTGGCTATATCGCGCAGGATGCGCCGTCGGGCATGGCAAGCCCGATTGAAACCGTGCTTGCCGCCGACACGGAACGCGCCGCGTTGCTTGCCGAAGCTGAACATACCGAGGACCCGCACCGTATCGGCGAAATCCACGAACGGCTGAATGCGATTGGCGCGCATGCAGCGCCCGCGCGTGCCGCCCGGATTCTTGTTGGACTGGGGTTTAACGAGGACGATCAGCAAAGACCGCTGGAAAGCTTCTCGGGCGGCTGGCGGATGCGCGTCGCGCTTGCCGCGCTTTTATTCTCGCAGCCCGATCTGTTGATGCTCGACGAGCCGTCGAATCACCTCGACCTTGAAGCAACGCTGTGGCTTGAAAACTTCCTGAAATCCTATCAGGCGACGATCCTCGTCATCAGTCACGAACGCGACCTTTTGAACAATGTCGTCGATCATATCCTGCATCTCGATAAGGGCAACACGACGCTTTACGTGGGCGGCTATAACGCTTTCGAGCGCCAGCGCGCGGAGCGACAGGCGCAGGCCGCATCGGCGCGCGAACGCCAGATTGCAGAGCGCGACAAGCTGCAGGCCTTCGTCGATCGCTGGCGCGCCAAGGCGCACAGCGCGCGGCAGGCGCAAAGCCGGATGAAGGCGCTCGCCCGTATGCAGCCGATTGCAGAAGCGCTTGACGATCCCAGCCTGACCTTTAATTTCCCAAGTCCCGCCGAACTGCGTCCGCCATTGATTACGCTTGAAAATGCCGCGGTGGGTTATGGCGACAAGACGATCTTGTCGGGGCTTGGTCTGCGGCTGGATCCCGATGACCGCATCGCGCTTCTGGGGCAGAACGGCAATGGCAAGACCACGCTGGCGCGGCTGCTGGCCGGGCAGCTGGCACCGATGGCGGGCGACATTGTCACCTCGGGCAAGCTCAGCGTCGGCTATTTCACCCAGTATCAGGTTGAAGAACTCGATACGGGCGATACGCCGCTTGAACATATGGCGCGCGTCATGCCGAATGCCAAACCCGGCGCGGTGCGCGCGCAGCTTGGCCGCTTCGGCTTTTCGGGCGACAAGGCGACGATTGAGGTTGGCAAACTGTCAGGCGGCGAACGCGCGCGGCTGGCGCTGGCGCTGATCACCCGCGATGCGCCGCATCTGCTCATCCTTGACGAGCCGACGAACCATCTGGACGTCGACGCGCGTGAAGCGCTGGTGCAGGCGCTGAATGATTATGGCGGCGCGGTCGTCATGGTCAGCCATGACCGCCATATGCTTGAACTGACCGCCGACCGGCTGGTGCTGGTCGCCGGTGGCAAGGCCGAGGAATTTTCCGGTACGCTTGAAGATTATACCGACCTTGTGCTTGGGCGAAATCAGGATGCGTCCGCGGGCAAAGGCGCAAACGGGAAATCCGGAAACGGTGGCAATAAAAAGGAAAACCGCCGCGCCGCCGCCGCGCTACGCACCCGCCACGCCGAAATGCGCAAGGCCGCAAAGGCCGCCGAGGAGGAGGTGACGCGCCTGACCGCGCGTCTGACCGCCATCGATCAGGCGCTGTTCGATCCGGCGAACGCTGGACCCGCCGACAGCAAGCTGACGGCAACCGAATTGATGAAGCTGCGCGCGAAAGTGGCAAGCGATCTGGAGCGTGCGGAGCTTAAATGGCTTGAGGCGAACGAAGCGCTTGAAGAGATGGCTGCGGCTTGAGGCCTGCGTGATGATCGGCAACCGCATTGCCGATCAGCAAAATCGCGGGGCCAGTGTCAGGGATGGATTTTACCGCAATTGCCAGCAGGTCGAGCCGCGTTTTCAAGAGCAGTTCGCCGGGCAGGCTGGCATTGGCGACGACCGCAACTGGCACTGATCCGGGCAGCCCCGCAGCAATCAGTTGCGCGGCGACCTCGCCCGCCGAGGCTTTGCCCATATAAATCGCCGCCGTCATATTGGGGTCGGCAAGCCGCGACCAGTCAATGTCGAGCGTGCCGCCCGCGCGGGCATGCGCGGTCACAAACGTCAGGCCCTGTGCTGCGCCGCGCTGGGTCAAGGAAATGCCAAGGCTGGCCGCTGCGGCGCTTGCCGCGGTGATGCCGGGGCAGATGCTGACCTTTATGCCATGCGCGGCGAGCGCCTGCATTTCCTCGGTCGCGCGTCCGAAAATGGCCGGGTCGCCGCCCTTCAGGCGCACGACGTTCTCGCCGCGAAGCGCCGCTTCGACGAGCAGGTCGTTGATCGATTTCTGGTCTTTGGAATGGCGGCCCGCGCGCTTGCCGACATAGACCCGCGTGACGTGCGGTGGGATCAGCGCGACGATTTCCGGGCCGACCAGCGCGTCGTAAAAAACGATGCTGGCCTCGCGGATCAGCCGCTCTGCCTTGCGGGTCAAAAGCTCGGGGTCGCCGGGACCAGCGCCGACGAGCCAGACTGTGCCGGGGGCGATGCGGTCGTCAGGCATTGGCGGTCTGCCTTTCACGCTTCAAAAGCTGTTGCATCGCCGGGCGGCAGGAACCGCAATTGGTGCCCGCCGACAGCGCCTCGCCAATCGCTGCTACGCTGGTCAGCGACTGTTTGGCGATGGCGGAGAGGATGGTGTTGATGCCGACATTGAAACAGACGCAGACGATTTCGCCCGGATCGGCCATCGCGCCCGCCGGACGTCCGGCAAGGATCGCTGCCGCGCCCGGCGCGTCAACGCTGTCGAGCTGCGCGGCGATCCAGTTCCGCGACGGCAGGTCCGCGCCGTGCGTCAAAAACAATGCCGCGCCAAGCGTGCCATCGGCGCCAACAGACGCGCGGCGAACGGCACCGCGTGCCGTGTCAGCAACAATGGCGTCGGCGTCGGGCAGCGCGGCTTCGGCAAAGGCTTCCGCATCGCCATTTCCGGCAAATTCGGTCAGCCAGCCGCCCGCGCGCCGTGTCTGTGTCCAGTACAGGCAATCGGGCAGGGTCGGGGCCTCCCGGCTCACCATGAAGCCGCGCCATGCCGTATTGGCCTTGGCAATCCGCACGCCGGTATTCTTGTAGCCCGGTTGACCCGAAACCGGGTCGGTCGCGGGTGATGCCAGTCTGCCCATGCGGCCGCCATTGGAAAACCCGTCGGTCCAGTGCATCGGCACAAAGGCTTCGCCGCGCCGCTGCGCGTCGGTGACGAGCACCTTGAAAATGCTTTTGCCGCTTGCGGTTTCAACCTCGGCCAGGTCGCCTTCGGCAAGGTCGAGCGCTTCGGCGTCCTGCGGGTGCAGTTCAACGAGCGGTTCGCTGCGATGCTGCGACAGGCGCGGGCTTAGGCCGGTGCGCGTCATCGTGTGCCATTGATCGCGATAGCGCCCGCTATTCAATCGCATCGGCAAGGCGTCTGCGGCTGCGGTGTCTGTTGCGGGTGCGGTGGATATCAGACGCGCCCGCCCGCCCTCATGCGTGAATTTGCCGTCGGCGAACGGGTGCGCGCCGGCCCAGCGCGTTGGCGTGAGCGCGTCATAGTCGGCGTCCGAGATTTGCGCCCATTCGCCGAGGTCAAATTGCCGTGCACCGCGATTTTCAAACGTGCTGAGTGCACAATGTTCGCGGAAAATATCGGCAGGATTCTTGTAACTGAACGCGTCGGCAAAACCCATGCGCTTTGCGACTTCGTCGATGATCCACCAGTCGCCGCGCGCAAGGCCGGGCGCTTCGAAGATCGGGCGCTGACGGCTGATCGTGCGTGCCGAATTGGTGACTGTGCCATCCTTTTCGCCCCATGCGGTCGCGGGCAGGCGGACGTGCGCGAATTTCGACGTATCGGTGTCGGCGATGACATCGGACACGACGACAAAGGGGCAGGCGGCAAGCGCGTCGCGCACTGCGCCTGCATCGGGCAGGCTGACCGCAGGGTTGGTCGCCATGACCCAGATCGCCTTGATGCGCCCGTCGGCGACAGCGCGGAACATGTCGACGGCCTTGAGGCCGGGTTCGGGCGCAATCGCCGGGCTGTTCCAGAAGCGCTGGACGCGCGATTTTTCCGCCTCTGAAAAGCCCATGTGCGCGGCAAGCGTCGAGGCCAGCCCGCCGACTTCTCGCCCGCCCATGGCGTTCGGTTGTCCGGTGATCGAAAACGGCCCGCTGCCCGGCTTGCCGATGCGACCCGTGGCGAGGTGCACGTTGATGATGGCATTGCCCTTGTCGGTACCGCGCACCGACTGGTTGGCGCCCTGACTGAATAGGGTGAGCGCGCGCGGGGTTGCGGCGAACATTTCAAAAAAGCGTTGCAGATCGGCGGCCGGGACATCGCACTGCCGCGCCGTTGTCCAGAGGTCATGCCCCTGATCAAGGCTTTCCCGGAAAGTCTCCGGCACATCGACATGGGCGGCAAGATAGGCGTCGTCGAGAGCGCCCCTGTCCTGCAGCCATTTCAGCAGGCCGGTGAACAGCTCGACATCGCTGTCGGGCCGCAGCGGCAGATGCAGGTCGGCGCCTTCTGCGGTTTCTGTGCGACGCGGGTCGATAACGACAAGTTTCGTACCGCGTTTCGCGCGCGCGGCTTCGATACGTTGCCAGACGACGGGATGACACCATGCCGTGTTCGATCCGACCAGCACGATGAGGTCGGATTCGTCGAGGTCGTCATAAGTGCACGGCACGACGTCCTCGCCGAACGCCCGGTTGTGCGCGGCAACGGCGCTCGCCATGCACAGGCGGCTGTTGGTGTCGATATTGGCCGTGCCGATAAAGCCCTTCATCAGCTTGTTGGCGACATAATAATCTTCGGTCAGCAACTGCCCCGAGACATAGAAGGCCACGCTTCCCGGACCGTGCTCGGCGATGGTTTGCTTGAAACGCGCGGCGACAAGGTCGAGCGCCTCGTCCCAGCCTGCCTCCCGCTCGCCGATCATCGGCGACAGCAAACGCCCTTCAAGCCCGACGGTTTCGCCAAGATGCGTGCCTTTTGAACAGAGCTTGCCGCGGTTCGCCGGATGTGCGGGGTCGCCGCTGATCTCGACCGTCCGCGTGCCCGTGCGTTTGGCCTTTATGCCGCAGCCGACACCGCAATAAGGACAGGCGGTCCTGATCGCCATCAGGCGGCCTTTTCGTCCTTGATCTCGTCGATCGGCAAGCCAAGTGCCGCCGATCTGCCGATCAATATGCGCCCGCCGTCGATTTTGACGGGGATGGTCGGCACGCAGCCTTTGTCATCGCCAAGTGCCTGTCCACTCACCAGCGAAATGCGCCAGTTGTGCAGCGGGCAGGTCACCGTCGTGTCGTGGACGATGCCCTGGCTAAGCGGGCCCTGTTTGTGCGGGCATTTGTTGACGAGCGCGTAGACGTCGCCATTTGCCGTGTGGAAGATCGCGATTTCCTCGCCGCCCTTGACGGGCAGCGTACGCGCACCGAGCGCGGGAAGTTGGTCAACGGGACCGATATCAAGCCATTCGGGTTGCATGATCTCTCTTTTCATCAGGCCGCAACAAAGGGACGGATTTCGGCAAGATGCTGGTGCAGCTTGTAATCCTCGCCCGCTGCACGTTTTGCCCAGGGGTCGTCCTGCATGAAGCTTTGCGAATAGAGGAACCGCCCGGCGAGCACCTTGCGGCCCTCGGCATCATCGACAATGCGTTTTTTGACATAATCGAGGCCAACACGTTCAACCCATGGCGCGGTGCGGTCGAGATAGCGCGCTTCCTCGCGGTAAAGCTGAATGAACGCCGCGCAATATTCGAGCGCTTCGTCCTCGGTCGTGACCTTGCACAGCAGGTCGGTGCCACGCAGGTGGATACCGCCATTGCCGCCGATCATCAGTTCATAGCCACTGTCGACACAGATCACGCCAAAATCCTTGATCGTCGCTTCGGCGCAGTTGCGCGGGCAACCGCTGACGGCGATCTTGAATTTGTGCGGCATGAAGCTGCCCCAGGTCATGCGTTCGGTCTTGATGCCAAGCCCGGTCGAATCCTGCGTGCCAAAGCGGCACCATTCCGACCCGACGCAGGTTTTGACGGTGCGCAGCGCCTTTGCGTAAGCGTGGCCCGAAACCATGCCGGCGGCATTGAGGTCGGCCCAGACGGCAGGCAGATCTTCCTTTTTGATGCCGAAAATATCGAGCCGCTGACCGCCGGTCACCTTGACCATGCGCGCTTCGTATTTTTCGGCGACGTCGGCAATCGCACGCAGTTCCTTCGGGTTCGTCACACCGCCCCACATGCGCGGTACGACCGAATAGGTGCCGTCTTTCTGGATATTGGCGTGCATGCGTTCGTTGACGAAACGCGACTGGTTGTCGTCGACATATTCGCCGGGCCATGCGCAGAGCAGATAGTAATTGAGCGCCGGACGGCACGATGAACAGCCATCGGGCGTCGTCCAGTGCAGCGCCTGCATGACTTGTGGAATGGCCTTCAGTTCTTTTTGAAGGATCAGCGGGCGGACATCTTCGTGCGTGAAGCTGGTGCATTTGCACATCGGTTCCGCGGCGCGCGCGCCATCATATTCACCGCCGAGCGTCAGGCTGAGCAGGCTTTCGACCAGCCCTGTGCACGATCCACAGCTCGCCGACGCCTTGGTATAGCTGCGGACACTGTCGAGCGTGTTGGCCCCGCCTTCGATTGCAGTGACGATGGTGCCCTTGCACACGCCGTTGCAGCCACAGATTTCAGCATCCGCGGACAAAGCTGCAACGGCGGCGCTAGGGTCCGCCTGGCCGCCCCCTGCGGCAAACGCCTGACCGAAGATCAGTGCGTCGCGAATGTCGGTAATGTCCTCGCCCTTTTTCAGAAGGTCGAAATACCAGTTGCCGTCGGCGGTATCGCCATAGAGCACAGCGCCCAATATGCGCCCCGCCTTGACGATGACGCGCTTGTAAACGCCGCGCGATGCGTCGCGCAGCACGATGTCCTCGCAGCCATCGCCGCCGGTAAAATCGCCTGCGGAAAAGACGTCAATGCCACTGACCTTGAGCTTGGTCGAGGTCACAGAACCTTTATAGCCGCTCGCGCCCGTGGTCAGGCCATCGGCAAGCGCGCGGCACATTTCCCAGAGCGGCGCGACGAGGCCATAGACCATGCCATTATGTTCAACACATTCGCCAACCGCCAATATGTCGGGGTCGGAGGTCACCATGTCATCGTCGACATGAATGCCACGTCCGACAGCAAGACCGGCGGATTTTGCTAGCGTGACATTGGGCCGGATGCCGACCGCCATGACAACGATGCTGGCCTTGATTTCGGTGCCGTCTTTCAGGCGAACAGCTTCGACGTGTTTCTCGCCAACGATTTCGGCCGTGTCCGCGCCGGTCAGGATTGTTTGTCCGCGGGCTTCCAGCGCCGATTTCAGCAGCCAGCCCGCCGCTTCGTCAAGCTGGCGTTCCATCAGGGTCGGCATCAGGTGCAGGACGGTGACCTTCATGCCGCGCAGTGAAAGCCCATGTGCGGCTTCAAGGCCGAGCAGCCCGCCACCAATAACGACGGCTTCGCCGCCAGCATCTGCCGCGGCTAGCATCTTGTCGACATCGTCAAGGTCACGGAAGGTCACAACGCCGGGCAGGTCGTGGCCCGGCACCGGAATGATGAAAGGATCGGACCCCGTGCCGATCAGAAGCTTGTCATAATCGCATGTGGCGCCCGATTTCGCGGTGATCCGCTTTTTTTCGCGGTCGATCGCCGTGACCGGATCGCCCGACACAAGCGTGATACCATTGTCGTCGTACCACGCCTGATCGTTGATGACGATTTCATCAAAGGTCTTTTCCCCGGCCAGAAGTGGCGAGAGCATGATGCGGTTGTAATTGACACGCGGCTCTGCACCGAAAATCGTGACCCGGTAACGGTCCGGGTCCCGCGCGAGGATTTCCTCCACCGCGCGGCACCCGGCCATGCCGTTGCCGATTACGACCAGATGTTCGCGCGCGTCAGATTTGCCGCGGCTAAGTTCAGGATCGTGGGCCGTCACAATTTACTCCTCACAATGACCATTCGAGCTGCAGCCAGAACTTTTCGGTATCGACCGCAAAAGCGTCTGCATTGTAGTTCGCGTATTTGACCGCGACGCCGACGCCCTTCACCTTGAAGCCGATGACGGCATCCCATTCGCTGCCGTAATCGATATTGCCGACATCGCTGTCGAACTTGTGGTAGGTGACAGAGGCGTTGAGGCCGGGCAGCGCCTTGACGGCGGCGAATTTGTAGCTGAGCCCGCCATAATAATCGCGGATACCCGCCGCAGGCGTGGTCAGGAACATGTCGGCCCAGCCCTGGAATTTGTGCAGCGTTGCAAGCGGTGTCTGGAACGCGGCAACCCCGCCATCCGAGCCAAGCTCCTCATAGCCTGCCGTCAGGCCAAAGCCTGCGACGCTCACTTTTGCTTCGGCGAGGATATAGTCGGCGCTGTAATTGAACGGATTGTTTTTGTAGTCGGTCTGATTGGCATAGCTTGCAACCAGGCTGAGCTTTGCGACATCACCGAGCGGCAGATCGCCCGATGCGCGTGCGCCGAATGTCTTGGACGACAGCGCCGCGCGTTCTTCCTGTTCGATCAGATAGCCGAACGCCACCGCACTCACCGGGCCAAGCTTGACGCCGCCGTTAAGCAGGATCATGTCGCCGGAAAATGCCTGACGCGACCCGGATTCCGATCCGAAGATCGAGCGTTCCGACCAGGCATAGGCGACGTCGATCATGACCGGACCCAGTGCCTTTGTTTCAAGCCGCACCGCATCGAACGTCTGCTCGTTGTCGCGCCAGCCGACCGAACCGACAAAGCGCTGGTCGTTCATGTTGATCCGCTGTCTTCCCCCCGTCAGCGTTGTTTTTTCGATGCCCGTATATTGAAGTTGCAAGCGATTGAGCTCGACATTTTCCGGGTCGGCGACCACCGAACGTCCGACATTGCCGTTTGTCGTGCTGTTATATTTTTCCGAAATCGCCAGCGTGCCTTCGGCTTCGGCAAGCAGCGCGAAACCCGATTTCTTGACTTCAAATCCTCCCCGTGCGCGCGCCGTCAGGGCGTTCGCATTGGCAAGCGCATTGTCTTGATCGACATTTTCATAGCGCAGCCGCAGATCGAGTATCGGCGTAAACGAAACGCCGCTCTCGGTTTCAATGGTCTTTGCAGCGGCAGGCGCAGCAAAGGCAGTGGCACACAATAACAGGGGGAGGACTTTATGCAGCATCAGCTTGGACTCCATGTTCATAGTCAGAGAGGAATTGAAGGACTTCTTCACGGTACGCATAGAACTTGGGATGCTCGAGCAAGGCCTTGCGGTCTCGCGGTCGCGGGAGATCGACTTCCATGATTTTGCCGATCGTCGCATTGGGGCCATTGGTCATCATCACCACCCGGTCGGCGAGCAAAATGGCTTCGTCGACGTCATGTGTGACACAGATCGCAGTGACCTTGGTGCGCTCCCACACCTCCATCAGCACATCCTGAAGATCCCAGCGGGTGAGGCTGTCGAGCATTCCGAATGGCTCATCGAGGAGCAGAAGTCTGGGGCTGAGCGCAAAGGCACGGGCAATGCCGACGCGCTGACGCATGCCGTTCGACATGTCGGCGGCAAGCTTGTCCATCGCGTCGCCAAGGCCAACGCGCGTCAGATAATATTCGATGATATCGCGGCGCTCGGCCTTGCTGGCGTGCGGATAGACGCGCTCGACACCGGCAGCGACATTCTGGCGGGCTGTCAGCCAGGGCATGAGCGAGGGCGACTGAAACACCACGGCCTTGTCGGGACCGGCAATATCGATTTCGTGCCCGTTCAAAACAATGCCGCCGCCGGAAATCTCGTTCAGGCCAGCGGCCATCGTCAGTGCCGTCGACTTGCCGCAGCCCGAATGGCCGATCAGCGAGACGAAGTCGCCTTTGTCCATCAGCAGGTTGAAATTCTCAAGAACCGTCAGCGGCCCCTTGGGCGTCGGATAGACTTTCTTCAGGTTGAAGAATTCAAGATAGCGGCGTTCGATCGGTGATTTTGCGGCGTCACGATAGGCTTTGGGTGGGCCGAGCAGGCTGATCGGTGTTGCCGCTGGCAAAGCGATGTTTTCGTCTCCGGCCACGGTGCGATCGCTGTTGAGCGCGCCGAGGTAGGACGCGATTTCACCCCGCAAAGACTGGTATTCTGCGTCGTGGTTGAGCGCAGTCCGGTCACGCGGGCGCTGGATATGCACGTCGAAAATGCGACCGATCTTGCCCGATGGCGGCGGTTCGAGGACGGCCACGCGGTCGGCGAGCAAAAGCGCTTCATCGACATCGTTGGTGATGAGGATGATGGTGCGCTTTTCCTGACCGCGAATGCGTTCGATTTCTGCCTGCAACTTGGCACGGGTCAGCGCGTCGAGCGCGGACAAAGGTTCGTCGAGCAGCAGGATTTCCGGTTTCATCGCCAGCGCGCGGGCGACGGCAACGCGCTGGCGCATGCCGCCCGAAAGTTGCGCAGGCTTGCGGTCCATCGCATGGCCAAGTCCGACGAGTTCAATCGTCGATTTGACAAGTGCGGCGCGCTCGGCAGCGGGCATGTCCTGATGGATGGAATCGACCGCCAGCGCGACATTGCCCTCGACCGTCAGCCACGGGAACAGCGAGTAGGATTGAAACACAAGACCGCGTTCAGGACCCGTGCCGTGCGAGACCTCGCCCTTGACAATCACCTCGCCGCTATCGGCTTCAAGCAGGCCCGCCATCAGCGAGATCAGTGTGGTTTTACCCGATCCTGAAAAACCAAGGATCGCGATAAACTCACCGTCAGCAACGCTGAGATCAACGGCGTTGAGCACGTCGGTGCGCGTGCCCTGTCCATCGACAAAGGCCTTGCTGACGCCTTTAAGTTCAAGAGCTGGTGTCGTCATTTCCAGTGCTCCTTATGCCGCGTGCCGGCTGACGAAGGACTGGGCGAGCATCATGATCCGGTCGAGCAGGAAGCCGATGAGACCGATGACGATGACCGCGAACATGATCCGCGCAAGGCTCTGCGAGCTGCCGTTCTGGAACTCGTCCCAGACGAACTTGCCAAGACCGGGGTTCTGCGCGAGCATTTCAGCCGCGATCAGCACCATCCAGCCCACACCCAGTGACAGGCGCATGCCGGTGAAGATGTAGGGCATGGCCGATGGCAGGACGAGCTTGGTCAGCTTGGCGAACCAATTGAGCCGCAGCACGCGCCCGACGTTGAGCAGGTCCTTGTCGATCGATGCCGCGCCAATGGCGGTGTTGATCAGCGTCGTCCACAGCGAACACAGCATGACGACAATGGCCGAGATAACGAAGCTTTTCGGCAGCATCGGATCCGGCCCCGCCATTGTTGCGGAGATCACCATCGTGACGATCGGCAGCCAGGCGAGCGGGCTGACCGGCTTCATGATCTGCACCAGTGGATTGATCGCGGCATTGACGGTTTTTGAAAGGCCGCAGACAAGGCCAACCGGAACCGCAAAACAGGTCGCCATCAAAAAGCCGAGCGCAACCGTCTGCAGCGAGGTTATGATCTGATCGACGAAGGTCGGCGCGCCCGAATATTCGAAGTTGCGGACTTCATCGCCGCGACCCGCAGCGACAAGCGCCGCATTGCGCGCGTCCTGCCGGGCGGCAAATGTGCTTTTGGCGGTTTGCGTCGCTTCGAATTCTTCCCAGAGGCTGACGCCTTGTTCGGCCACTTCGACAGGGCCGGGCAAATTTCCAAGCGATGTATCGACCTGTGGTGCGAGCGCCGCCCAGAGACCCAAGAATGCCAGAATCCCGAATACAGGCGGCCACAGGGTTTTGAACAGCTTCTGCGGATTGGGCAATGTGCCCAGCAGACCGGCCAGCCGCGACGCGCCGAGGGGAATAGGAGCGGTGGAGACCGCGGCTGGCGGTGCCGCCGGATCGGGTGACGCCGTCACGGCATCACCCTGATCGGAAAGACGGACTGGGGAAACAACATTCATGTCAGACACTCTCTTACTCAGCTGCCCTGGACACCGGCGGGGGTCACCGTCTGGGTGCCTTTCAGGCCGACCGGGAATTGGTTGAGATAGGCATTGGGCTTGCTGCCATCGAACACCTTGCCATCGATGAAGCCGCTTTGCGGGGCCTTGAAACCATTGGTTTCAGGCAAGGCGCTCGCCGGAATAACGCCATCCGTAGCAAGCTTTTTCGCGGCGATCATATAAAGGTCGGGGCGATAGACGGCCTTGGCGGTCGAAAAATACCATTCGTCGGTTTGCGCCTCGGCAATTTGCCCCCAGCGGCGCATCTGCGTGAGATACCAGACGGCGTCGGAATAGAAGGGATAGCCTGCATATTCGCGGAAGAAGATGTTGAAATCGGGTGCCGCGCGGCTGTCGCCCGGTTCGAAGGTAAAGCTGCCGGTCATCGAGCTGGCGATGACGGCGGCGTCTGCGCCGACATAATTTGGCCGCGCGAGGATTTCGACGGCTTCCTTGCGGTTCGCGCCCTTGTCCGCGTCGAGCCACTGCTGGGCCTTGATGACGGCGCGCAGCAATGCGGCGGTGGTTTCAGGATATTTTTCGGCGAAGTCCTTGCGCAGGCCGAGAACTTTTTCCGGGTTCAGGTGCCAGATCTGTTCGTCGGTCACGACCGGAACACCGATCTTTTTCTGCACGGCGGCCTGGTTCCACGGTTCGCCGACGCAATAGCCTTCAATGGTTCCGGCTTCGAGCGTCGCGGGCATTTGCGGGGGCGGCGTGACCGACAGCTTGACGTCGGCGTTGACTGTTCCACCGACATCGCCCGGTGTATAATAGCCCGGATTGAGTCCACCTGCGGCGAGCCAGTAGCGCAGTTCGTAATTGTGCGTCGAAACCGGGAAAACCATGCCCATGTTGAAAGGCTTGCCTTCGCGCTTGAAGCTGGCGACGACAGGTTTCAGCGCGCTTGCCGAAATCGGGTGCTTCGGTTTGCCGTCGGCACCCTTTGGCAAATCGTCCTTGATCATGTCCCAGACCTTGTTCGACAGCGTGATGGCGTTGCCGTTGAGGTCGAGGCTCAAGGGCGCAATAAGGTCGGCCTTGGTGCCATAACCGATCGTTGCGGCGAGCGGCTGCCCGGCCAGCATGTGCGCGCCGTCGAGCTGCCCGCCAATGACGCCGTCAAGCAGCACTTTCCAGTTCGCCTGCGGTTCAAGCGTGACGTTCAGACCTTCTTCGGCGAAAAAGCCTTTCTCCTTTGCAATCGCCAGCGGCGCCATGTCGGTCAGCTTGATGAAGCCGAGCTTCAAAGATGGCTTTTCGACGGCGTGTGCGCTGATATCGACGACAATATCTTCGGCCTTTTCCGGTGCGTTATTGCCGCAACCGGCAAGAAGCGCTGCCGTCATGGTCATCAGGAAAGTGCGTTTGCTTAGCATGCTTGGCATCGTCATTCTGTCCTTCAAAAAATCCAAACCCGGGACTTTTCGGCTGGCGTGCAGACGCAAAAAAACCGCCTCGACGATGGATCCCCAAGGAACCTGTCGGGCGGCATCATTGCCGTCGCATTTGAGCTGAAAAGCTTTGTCTCGATGCCAGCCCGCCTTTGGGCCGGATCGAATAATTGGTTGCCGGATACTCTTATCCGACGCCCTCTATCTCACATAGATTCGGATCTTGTGCAAGTGCGTTTCGCACTTGCAGCATTTTATTCTGCGATCCCGTGCTGTTCTGCGAGATAGGCGTCCAGTTGATCGGGATCGAACGCCCGGCCATCGAAAAACGCGTCGGGGCCAAGAATAAGTCGCCCTTCAACCGTGCCAACACCAAGCGGTGTTTCAATGCCGCCTTCGAGTTTGGCGTTGGCGCCGGGCAGTGCGGCGCCTGTCCCGGCAAGCGCGGCGCGATAAATATCCGGGCGGAAACAGGCTTGCGCGGCTGCATATCCCGCGACGGATTTTTCGACATGTCCGGCGAACACCATTTGCGTATAGAGCCAGGCGGCCTGGCTGACCCACGGGAAATTGGCCGCTTCGCGGTGCTGAAACATGAAGTCGGGGATGTGGACGGGCGGCTTCCCGGCGGCAAAGGTGATTCGGTCCGAAATCGCCCGTTCGATCAAACGCTGTGGACCGTCGAGATAATCCTTGCGTGCGAGAATTGCTGAAACCTCGCCAAGACGATCCGCATCAATAAAGGCTTCCCCCGCCCGATAGAGCGCCCGGATCAGCCGCTTCACAAGCTCGGTATCTGTCTCCAGTCGCGAAGACGGTATTGCCAGCACCTTTTCCACCCCGCGCCGCCAGATTTGCGAGGTTACCGCGACGATCACACCATCGCCGCGATCGACGGC
>JBFKAE010000007.1:0-43001 GCA_041621755.1 Sphingomonadaceae bacterium
ATCAAATGATCATCAAGCCCTTCAGGTTCAAGGAAAATCTGATGCCCGTCGCGATCGCCAAAGCGCATGACCTTATCTTCGATCGACGGGCAATAGCGCGGGCCAGTGCCTTCGATCTGTCCGGAATACACGGCGCTTTTTTCAATATTGTCGCGGATAACATCATGCGTCGCAACATTGGTGCGCGTGATTCCGCAGGCGATTTGCGGGTTGTGTACATGGCGCGTTGCCGAAGAAAAGAACGCAGGATCACTGTCGCCTGCCTGCCACTCCACGCGCGACCAGTCGATACTGCGCCCGTCAAGCCGTGGCGGCGTGCCGGTCTTAAGTCGTGCCATTGGCAGATCGAGCGCGCGTAAACGCTCCGCAAGCTTGGCCGAAGACGCTTCACCAACGCGTCCGCCAGAGCGCGTTTCGTCGCCAACATGGATGACACCGCCAAGAAATGTACCAGTCGCCAGCACCACGGCGCTCGCGGAAAGTGTCGCACCATCTTCAAGAATGACACCGGCTATCCGGCCATTTTTGACAATAAGGTCGGCAACGCGCGCGTCGACGAGGTCGAGATTTGGCGTCGCTTTCAATGCCGATTGCACGGCGCGCTGGTAAAGTTTGCGGTCGGCCTGTGCACGCGGCCCCTGCACAGCGGGCCCCTTGCGACGGTTGAGCAGGCGATACTGGATCGCCGCCGCATCCGCCGCGCGCGCCATGATCCCGCCAAGCGCATCAATTTCGCGAACCAGATGCCCCTTGCCCAATCCACCAATCGCCGGATTGCACGACATCACACCGACAGTCTGCCAACCTGGCGTGACAAGCGCCGTACGCACACCGAGCCGCGCCGCAGCCGCAGCCGCCTCGCACCCGGCATGACCGCCGCCCACAATGATGACATCAAAGTCTTGCATGCCGCCGTCTCTAGCGAAAACGCAGGCAAAAGTCGATGCGATGTTTCACGTGGAACACTCTCTAAGGGTAATAAACAGGATTATCATTTGAGGCAGGCCACCACTCTCAATCATCATTTCAACATCCCTCGACTTCGCCGGGGATGATTCTGGCTTGATTGATATTGTCTTGGCTATTTCCCGATACAAAACCGGCCGAAAATCTGGTCGAGAATATCTTCGACGCCTACACGACCAGTGAGTTCGCCGAGCGCACGGAGGGCAAGGCGCAGATTTTCGGTGCGCAGGACATGATCCGGTTCGGCGCGGGCGTCAGCGAGATGATCGACGCAGGCAGCAAGCGCGACCCGTTGACGTTCGCGCGCTACAATCGCGTCTTCACCGCGTCCGGTGAGTTCAGCGGCGCGGGCGAGAAGCGCGGATTCGAGTGCGCCTAGCCCTACCCCGGTTAGCGACGAAACATGAAATCCTGACCCATGCGCTGCCTGTGCCGGTCTAAGGTCGGCCTTGGGATAGACCGCGATGGCGCCCTCGGGCACGCGATCGCCCGGCTTGCACAAATGAAGGATGATGTCGGCCTCGGCCGCGCGGGCCTTCGCGCGACGGACGCCTTCGGCCTCGATGACATTGCCGGTCTCGCGCAGGCCTGCTGTATCGATCAAGGTTGCAGGCACACCACCAAGGTCAAGCTGCACCTCGATCAGATCACGTGTGGTTCCAGCCTGCGGTGAGACGATGGCGACGTCCCGACGGGCGAGCGCATTGATCAGGCTCGATTTGCCGACATTGGGCGCGCCGAGCACGATGATGCTGAGTCCGCGACGCAGGCGCTCGCCGAATTTAGCGCGATCGAGATGGGCGGTGATGTCGTCGTGCAGTGCGCGGATGGGCGCATCCTGTTCCCCGAGCATTTCGCTACTGACGTCGGATTCCTCCTCGCCAAAATCAAGCGCGGCTTCACATTCGGCAAGACAGGTGACGAGATCCGCGCGCCAGCGTTCGGCAAGATCCTTAAGGCCCCCGCTCGCCATGCGCAGTGCCTGCAAGCGTTGCCCCTCTGTCTGTGCTTCGATGAGATCGGCAAGACCTTCGGCCTGGGTCAGGTCAAGTTTTTCATTATCAAAGGCGCGGCGGGCAAATTCGCCAGCGCGTGCAAGGCGCAGACCGTTGATCGATCCAAGCGCATCAAGTGCGGCGGCAACCACGGACGGGCCACCCGTGACGTGCAGTTCGACGCTGTCCTCGCCCGTGAAACTTGCAGGACCGGCAAAGCGAATGACGAGTGCATCGTCGATGGGAACGCCGCTTGCCGGATGGTAAAGCGTCATAAGGCTGGCGCGGCGCAGCGGTGGCAGGCTTGGCGTATGGGTGAGCGCAGCAAGTGCAGCATTGGCGCGCGTGCCAGAAATGCGCAAGACAGCAACGCCAGCTGGTGGCGGCCCCGACGATAATGAAAATATTGTTTTATTTTCAGACATTTAAATGATTCTATCGGCTTATTTTTCTGCCTTGGTATCGCCTGACATTGCGCTCCACATGGCCTTCTGGAGCTGCTCAAAGCCCATCGTCGCGCCCGGCATCCAGCTTTTCATCAGCGCTTCGACATCACCGGGCGTAATCCCGTCCTGCATCAGCGACTGCATCTTTGAAAGATAGGTATCGTGCAATGCCCCGACATCGGGCAGACCCATGAAGCTGCGCGCTTCCTCGGGCGTACAATCGATTTCAATATTGATCTTCATTCGTCTGGCTCCTTGTTTTACGCATCCGGCTTTACGATCTTCAGGACCGGCTTGCCGACTTCGCACAGAAAGCGCAATCCGCCTCTAGCCACAGGCCAAAAAATCGCGTTAGAACGACCAGGTTTCTTTATACCTCAATCGGGGAAGGAGTGCGCGTGTCATGGGTGAAATGATCAAGATCGAAACGCTCGACGGCGACGACCGCTTTGGTGCCTATATCGCGATCCCAAAGGGCAGCGGACCGTGGCCGGCAATTGTCGTCATTCAGGAAATCTTTGGGGTGAATGCCGGGATTCGCGCAATGTGTGACGACTGGGCGGAAAAGGGCTTTGTCGCACTCGCCCCGGACATGTTCTGGCGGGTCGAGCCGGGCGTTGAGCTTTCTGACAAGACTGAAGCCGAATGGGGACGCGCATTTGCGCTGATGAACAAGTTCGATATTGACGATGGCATTCGCGATATCGAGGCTGCGATCCGCGACCTGCGCGGTCATCCGGCATGCACGAACAAGGTCGGTATTGTCGGCTTTTGCCTGGGTGGAAAGCTTGCCTATCTTGCGGCAACGCGCACCGACTGCGATGCCTCGGTCAGCTATTATGGCGTTGGTATCGATGCAATGCTTGGCGAAGCGCATGCGATTGCGCGGCCGCTCATCCTGCACATTGCGCAGGACGATGAATATGTCGACAAGGCCGCGCAGGAAAAGATCCATGCCGCGCTCGATAGTGCACGACGTGTCACGCTTTATGACTATGCCGGTGTCGGCCACGCCTTTGCGCGCGTCGACGGGGTTCACCGCGATGAAGCTGCGGCAAAGCTTGCCAACGCGCGGACGCTCGATTTTTTCAGAGCCGAACTTGGCTGAGGCGTCTGGTCAAAAAGCACGAGCGGTGACGGTAAGAGCGGCGGTCGAAGCTGACCTGCCGGCGATCCTCGACATCGTCAACGACGCGATCTTGCACACGACGGCGATGTATGAATATGCGCCGCGTGACCTCGGTATGCAGACGGTGTGGCTTCATGACAAGGCCGCGGACAATTGGCCGGTACTGGTCGCGACCAATGCCGACGGCGTCCTCGTCGGCTTTGGCAATCTTGGCAGTTTCCGGCCGCGCGCCGCTTATGGCCGCACTGCGGAACATTCCGTCTATGTCTCGAAACATTTTCGCGGTCAGGGCTATGGCCGCATCTTGCTCGAAGCCCTGATGAAAGAGGCGCGAGCACGGGATTTTCACTCGCTGATCGGCGGAATCGATTCAACCAATGTGGCGAGCCTTGCCTTTCACGCCGCAATGGGGTTCGAGGAGGTCGGACGCATGCGCGAGGTCGGCTGGAAATTCGACCGCTGGCTGACATTGGTCTTTATGCAGAAAATGCTCTGATCACATCTGGCGGAACAGGCCGAGCGTCATGATGCCGACATCGGGGTCAACAATACCGTCATAGATCATTTTGACCGCGACATAGAGGATGACCGCAAGTCCGACATAGGCGATCCAGCGATAGCGTTCGATGTAGCGTGCGATGATGTTCGCCGCGATGCCCATCAGCGCAACCGACAGGATAAGCCCGACAATCAGGATGCCGGGATGCTCCCGCGCCGCACCAGCAACGCCAAGTACATTATCAAGGCTCATCGAAACGTCGGCAAGCGCGACGGCCCAGGCCGCGCCGGCAAAGCTTTTTGCTGCAGCGAGGCCGGAATGCTCATCACCCTGGATCTCGGGCGAGCCGCCACTCATCGCGCCGGTGCGCACTTCGCGCCACATTTTCCAGCCGACCCACAAAAGCAGCAATCCACCCGCCAGAATCAATCCGACGATGCCCATCAGCCAACTGACAGTAAGCGCGAAGAAAACGCGCAGCACGAGCGCGGCAATAATGCCAATGGCAATGACCTTGCGACGCTGATCGGGCGGCAATCCCGCAGCCAGCGCGCCGACGACAATGGCATTGTCACCAGCAAGTACGATGTCGATCAACAGCACCTGACCAAATGCGGCAAGCACACTCGGTGAACCGATATTTGCGAAATCATGAAGGATCGCCGCCCAAATCTCGGTCGGTGATCCAAAACTCACCGATGGAGAAACACCTGCAAAAAAGAGCGCTGCCAGATCCATCATTGCACCACGCCCCTGATTACTGATTCATCGAAGCGAAGAAATCTTCGTTGGTCTTTGAATCTTTCATCTTGTCGAGCAGGAATTCCATCGCATCGATTGTACCCATTTGCATGAGGATACGACGCAACACGTACATTTTCGAAAGCGTATCCTTGTCGACGAGCAGTTCTTCCTTGCGCGTGCCGGATTTGCCGACATCCATCGACGGGAAGATGCGCTTGTCGGAAACCTTGCGGTCGAGCACGATTTCGCTGTTGCCTGTGCCCTTGAACTCTTCGAAAATTACCTCGTCCATACGGCTGCCTGTATCGATAAGCGCGGTCGCGATGATCGAAAGCGAGCCACCTTCCTCGATATTGCGCGCGGCACCGAAAAAGCGCTTGGGCCGTTGCAGCGCATTCGCGTCGACGCCGCCGGTCAGCACCTTGCCCGACGATGGCACGACGGTGTTGTAGGCCCGACCAAGACGCGTGATCGAATCGAGCAGGATGACGACATCCTTTTTGTGCTCGACAAGTCGTTTGGCTTTTTCAATAACCATGTCAGCGACTTGAACGTGACGCGATGCCGGTTCGTCAAAGGTCGAGGAGACAACCTCGCCCTTCACGCTGCGCTGCATGTCGGTGACTTCCTCGGGCCGTTCGTCGATCAAAAGCACGATCAGGAAGACTTCGGGATGATTGTCGGTGATCGCTTTGGCGATGTTCTGCAGCAGGACGGTTTTACCCGTACGCGGCGGCGCGACGATAAGCGCGCGCTGGCCCTTGCCTTGCGGTGCAACAATATCGATGACGCGCGCGGACTTGTCCTTCAACGTCGGATCGAGCGAACCAAGGTTGAGTTTTTCATTCGGATAAAGTGGCGTCAGATTGTCAAAATTGACACGATGACGGACGGCATCAGGCTCATCGAAATTGATCTGGCTGACCTTGGTCAATGCAAAATAGCGCTCGCCATCTTTTGGCCCACGAATTTCACCTTCGACCGTATCGCCGGTGCGCAGACCGAATTTGCGAACCTGATTTGGCGACACGTAAATATCATCGGGCCCGGCAAGATAATTCGATTCCGCCGAGCGCAAAAAACCAAAACCGTCGGGCAGGACTTCAATTGTGCCCATACCCATGATCTGCTCGTCATTGTCGGCGCAAACCTTGAGGATCGAAAACAGCAGATCCTGTTTGCGTAGCGTCGAAGCGGCTTCAACACCGAGTTCTTCGGCCTGCGCGACGAGTTCGGCGGGTTTTTTGGCTTTGAGGTCTTTGAGGTGAATGACCATTATGTCGGGTCTCTTTGAATGAAATCCATACGCGGTCACACTATGATCAGCGTGCGATAATATTGATATTCCGCGCGAAAAATATGTCCCCAGGACAGGGTAACTTCGTCCACTTAGGTAGCGACGATGGCGGAGTCAAGATACCCCGTCGTCTTTCTAGAAGGGTTTTGCGACAGCGAGAATGACGACGATGATTGCGACAAGACTTGGCACCTCGTTGAGAAGCCGCAAACGCCTTTCCGAAACCGGACGTTCGCCGCGCGCCATTTTTCGCGATTGTCCGACCATCCAGCCGTGGAACCCACTGAAAACAAAAACGATCATAATTTTTGCATGAAGCCAGCCATTACCGGAAAATCCGATGTGGAACGCAAGTGCAAGACCAAGCAACCAGACCGCGATCATCGACGGGTTGAGAATGATTTTGCGCAGGCGTGTGATACGCGCATTCCATAATGCATCTTCAGCAGAACCGGGCAAGGTCGGGTGTTGATAGACGAGATAGCGCGGCAGCATGAACATGCCCGCCATCCAGAAAATGACGAAAATGAGATGCGCAGCGCGCACCCACAGATAATATTCACCAAGCCAGCCGATCATGATGCTTTCCTGATTTCGGCAAGCGCGGCGTCGACATGCGCGATTGGCGTTTCCTTGTCGATACCATGACCAAGATTGAAAATATGTGGCCGGTCGGCAAGCGCGGCGCGTATGGCCGAGACAGAGGCACCCAACGCCTCCCCGCCGGTGAGGAGGAGAAGAGGATCGAGATTCCCCTGCACGGGCATCAGAGGCGGCAGCACGGCATGTGCCCAGGCTGGATCGACCGTCTCGTCAAGACCGATTGCATCAATGCCGGTTTCAAAAGCATATTCGGCGAGATGCCCGCCCGCCCCTTTTGGAAACCCGATAATCGGCACATCGGGATGACGATTGCGCAATTTCTCGACGATTTCGGCGGTCGGCTGAATGACCCAGCGATCAAATTCATCGGGTGCAAGACTGCCTGCCCAACTGTCGAAAAGCTGCACGGCGTGAACGCCGGCGCGGATTTGACCAGAAAGATAATCGACGCTCGTATCGATGATATGGCCGATCAATTCGGAAAAACGCGCACGATCGCGATAGGCCATTAATCGCGCAGGCGCCTGATCGCGGCTACCTTCACCAGCAACCATATAAGTCGCAACCGTCCACGGGCTGCCTGCAAAACCAAGAAAGGTCGTTTCGGACGGCAGCGTTGCGGCGACCTTTTCGACCGTGCGATAAATGGCCTCAAGATGTTGCGGAGCAGCAGTAAGTTCCGTCGGACAGGCGCTATCCATGCGGGGTGCAAGACGAGGCCCTTCGCCCACAGTGAAGCTGAGAGTCTGACCAAGCGCGTGCGGTACGATCAATATATCCGAAAACAGGATAGCGCCATCAAAGCCAAAGCGCCTGATCGGCTGCAAGGTCACTTCGGCGGCAGCTTCACTGTCATAAACGAGATCGAGGAATCCGCCTTTTTCCGCACGCAGAGCACGATATTCCGGCAAATAGCGTCCGGCCTGACGCATGAACCACACTGGCGGAGGGGTTAAACACGCACCTTTCAGGACGGAAAGTAAAGGCTGCTCGATCACCATCTTCTTCTCTATATATATTTAGTAATAAATGTAGTTGTTGTTTGTCTTGGGGATAACGGGGTTTACGGCGATGTCCACAGGTTGCGGTATCGGGTGCTGCGAATTGGCGCATCGATATATGTCACTTTGATCATATCATCCCCGATATTCACAGGGCGGGGTTTTTGCTGTCCACCTGTGGATGAGATGTTGGTCGCAAATGCGCATCGGGGATCGAATGGTTGCTTGCCGCTCCGCCCCCAAAATCCTAAGCCTGTTTACCGGTGCTTATCCACAGACTTGTTCGAAAGACCCTAAATCGTGGCGCGATTGCATTTACATCTGGTGTCAGATTCAACCGGAGAGACGCTTGAATCCGTCGCTAAAGCCAGCCTTGCACAATTTGACGGCGTCGAGACGATCAAACATTTCTGGCCGTTGGTTCGATCAAAAGGTCATCTGGATCGCGTGTTGAAGGATATCGCCAAACGGCCCGGTCTGATTCTCTTCACACTGGTCAATGGTGAAGTGCGCCGTCATATCGAAAGCCGTAGCCGGGCGCTTGGCTTGCCTGCGGTTTCCGCGCTCGATCCTGTGATCGAGGGTCTGCAGGCCGTGCTGGGGCAACGGCCCGCAACGCATCAGCCGGGGCGTCAGCACAAGATGGATGAAGCCTATTTCCGGCGCGTCGAAGCGATCGATTATACGATGAACCATGATGATGGTCAGGGCGCGGATAATTGGGAAGAGGCGGATATTCTGCTGATCGGCGTCTCGCGAAGTTCAAAAACGCCAACATCGATCTACCTTGCCAATAAAGGCTACAAGACGGCAAACCTGCCTCTGGTTCCCACCAGTCCGCCGCCGCCGCATCTTTTTGGCCTTCAGCATCCAATGATCATTGGATTGATGACAAGCCCAGATCGTCTTGTTCAGGTACGGCGCAACCGCTTGCTCAGCCTCGCCCAGACGCCAGAGACAGATTATGTGAATATAGAAAATGTAAAGCACGAGGTCGCTGCCGCGCGGCGGCTTTGTGCCGATCATGGTTGGCCGGTGATCGATGTTTCGCGACGGTCGATCGAGGAAACGGCCGCAGCCATCATCAATCTTATCCATGAACGCAACGAAGGTGTGCTGGAAAATGGGGCGGTAAAATGACTGGCCTTGTATTGGCGTCGGCCAGTGAATCGCGCCGTGCCATGCTGAGCGCTGCCGGAGTGACATTCAAGGTGCATGCGTCCGATGTTGACGAGGCCGAAATCAAACACGCGCTGATTGCCGAAAAGGCAAGCCCGGTCGCGATGGCCGAGGAACTTGCCAAGGCAAAAGCCGTCAGGGTTTCGCGCCTCATACCCGAAGCCTTTGTGCTTGGATCGGATCAGATTCTGGCGCTTGACGATGGCACGACGTTTGACAAGGCCGATAATATGGCTGCGTTGAAAGCCCAGTTGAAAATGCTGCGCGGCAAGACGCACCGCCTGATTTCTGCTGCCGTGATTGCCAATGAAGGTGCGCCGGTGTGGAATGTTGTTGATACTGCACGGCTTTATATGCGCGATTTTTCTGATGCTTTTCTTGATGATTATCTTGAAAGTGAAGGTGAAGAGCTGCTGTGGGGCGTTGGTGGCTACCGCATAGAAGGACGCGGTGCGCAATTGTTTTCGCGTGTCGAGGGCAGTCTTTTTACTGTGCAGGGGCTACCGCTTCTGCCTGTGCTTGAACATTTGAGGGAATGCGGGGAGTTGCGGGAATGAGCCAGGCTTATGCTGAAATTATCGGCGATCCCGTTGGCCATTCAAAATCGCCGCTTATCCATAAATTCTGGCTCGATAAACTTGGTATCGAGGCGGATTATCGTGCCTGTCACGTGACGCCCGATGGACTGCAGACCTATATTGAATCACGGCGTGACGATGCCGACTGGCGCGGCTGCAATGTCACGATTCCTCATAAAGTTACGGTGATGGACCTTGTCGATGATCCTGGTGGTGTGCGTGACACTATTGGCGCGATGAATACGATCATCCGCGATAAAGGCGGGATGCTGACCGGCACCAATACCGACGCAGCCGGGTTTTTCATGCCGATCTCGGGACTTGATCTGTCGGGCGAACCGATTGTTGTCATAGGTGCGGGCGGTGCAGCGCGCGCTATTTTGTTCACTCTGGCGAAAATTGGTGCAGGACCGGTAACCGTGCTCAATCGCAGCCCGCTGAAAGCCGGTGCATTGCTGGCGCGATTCGGGCTTTCAGGTGAAGCCTTGCCGCTTGATTCGCATCTGCCGCCTGCGCGTTTGCTGGTCAATACAAGTGCGCTTGGCATGACGGGTCAGCCGCCGCTCGATATTGACCTGTCGCCATTGCCTGAAGATGCGGTTGTGTATGACATCGTTTATCATCCGCTAGAAACGCCGTTGCTTGCCGACGCCCGCGCGCGCGGGCTTATGGTTGTTGACGGCCTTGAAATGCTGATCGGTCAGGCGGCCATCGCGTTCGAGATGTTTTTCGGCAGTCCCCCGCCAGAGGATTGCGAGGACGAACTGCGCGAGCTGTTGCTGCGATGATCGTGCTTGGGCTGACCGGGTCCATCGGCATGGGCAAGTCGACTGTTGGCGCGATGTTCGAATCGCTCGGCGTGCCGGTCTTTGATGCTGATGCTGAGGTGCACAAATTGCAGGCGCCGGGTGGCAAGGCGCTCGCCGCAATCGAGAAACGTTTTCCCGGCACAACGGGAAAAAATGGACTTGATCGCGCGAAACTGGGTCAGATGGTGTTTGAAGATGTTGGGGCACGCCACGACCTCGAGGCGATCATTCATCCGCTTGTGCGCGACGCACAGACCAAATTTATGAAGGATAATGCCGGGGCGCGCATTGTTGTGCTCGACATTCCATTATTGTTCGAAGGCGATGGCTGGAAATTTTGTGACGCAACACTTGTTGTTTCTGCACCGGCCTGGCTTCAACGCAAACGCGTGCTTCGACGGCCCGGAATGCGTGCTGAAAAATTTGCGGCGATTCTCAAAACCCAGATGCCGGATCGCGAAAAACGACGGCGCGCGGATTTTGTGATCCACACCAATCGCCCGAAATCCCGGACACGACATGCGGTTCGCAAACTCGTCTCTTGTCTGAAGACGCGAGGAGTCCGATACTGCAAATCATGCGCGAGATTATCTTCGACACCGAGACGACAGGGTTCGACCCGTCGAGCGGCCACAGGATTTGTGAAATAGGCTGTATCGAGATGGTCGGTCGCATCGAAACCGGCCGCAGCTTTCATCGCTACATCAATCCTGGACGTCCGATGCCTGCCGAGGCCGAGGCCGTTCACGGGCTTGGCGACGCGTTTCTTGCCGAGCAGCCGATGTTCAGTGCCATTGTTGGCGAGCTTATGGATTTTATCGGTGATGCACAGCTGGTTGCGCACAACGCCGAATTCGATCGCAGGTTTCTCAATTGGGAATTGCGCAATGTCGGCCGCGACCAGATTCCGCAGGAACGCGTCATCGATACACTCGTCATATCGCGCAAGACCTTTCCGGGTGCAAAACACACGCTTGATGCACTTTGCAATCGCTTTGGCATAGATCTCAGCGGTCGTGACAAGCACGGCGCCCTGCTCGATGCGCAATTGCTCGCCAATGTCTATATCGAACTCACCGGTGGACGACAGATCGGGCTGGAGCTTGCGAGCGATCTGGTAGAAATCGACACGGGTACACATATAGAGCAGGATCGGAAAATATGGCCCGCGCGGCCACATGCGGCCTCGGCGGAGGAAATGGCGCGACATGCGATGTTTCTTGAAAAACTGAAAAATCCGATCTGGTCGGCGTTGATGCGGGGTTGATCGGGGGGCTGGTCAGTGTAAAGAGCGCCCGCTTTGCAGCAAGCACGTTGCAAGCGTTGCGCAGAACAGAGGAGTAAGGACTGCAATGGATATCCGTGTTTCGGGTCACCAGCTTGATGTCGGCGAAAGTCTGACAGGTCACATCCAGTCCAGCCTGAAGGCGCTGGTGGAAAAATATAATGTGCGCTCGACGGGCGGCAATGTCACGGTTGCGCATGGCCCGCACGACGCAGGGTTTGTCTGTGATATATTGATCCAGCTGTCGCAGGGGCTAGTCCTCAAGTCGAGCGATCGTTCGATGGGAACGGCACAGAATGCGTTTGACGGTGCCGCTGATAAAATCGAAACACAGCTTCGGCGTTACAAACGGCGGCTTGACGATCATCACCGGGCAAATGGTGTTCGCGATGTGGCGTTTGACGCGGACTATCGCGTTATTCGCACCGAAGAGGTTGAGGAAGAGGCCGATACCCCTGATAATCCGCTGGTCGTTGCCGAAACCCGCATCGATATTCCCGAAGCCAGCGTTTCGGATGCTGTCATGATGCTTGACCTCCGGCACACGGGTGCATTGATGTTCCGCAACAGCAGCACGGGGTCCTATAATATGGTATACCGCCGCGAAGACGGTAATATCGGTTGGGTCGAACCGTCATAAGCACGACGTCGAACATTGGTTTGTGTTCGACGAAGCGCAACGAAGTCGTTACCCTGCGTGAGATACTGGCAAGAGGGTGTTTGACCTGATTTCTCCTGCAACCGTGAAAGTCGGCCTGAAGGCGCCGTCGAAAAGAGCTCTGCTGATGCAGTTGGCAGGGATTGCCGCTGAAGAGATATCTGTGCCGGTTTCACGCATTTCCGAGGTGCTGATCGAACGCGAGCGTCTCGGTTCGACAGGTCTTGGCGGCGGAGTGGCGATTCCGCATGGACGGCTTTCTGAACTGAAGGCTGTGCACGGGGTTTTTGCGCGGTTGACGCCGCCGCTCGATTTCGATGCGATCGACCGCCATCCCGTTGACCTTGTCTTTGTGCTGTTATCGCCCGAGGATGCCGGCGCCGATCATCTGAAAGCGCTCGCCAAGGTCAGCAGGCTGTTTCGTAACCAGACGCTTGTCGAAAAGCTGCGCGGTACGAGCGATGCCGAAGCGATCTACGCGATACTCAACGATGTGGGCGTCAGCCAGGCGGCATAATGGGAAAGCTGTCGGCCAGCTTGCACGGGCGTCGTTCAAGCGCCCGACGACGCGTCGTGTTCAAAGGCGAACTTCAGCTCGCTGATCGCAACCTCCCGTGTTTCATCCGTAATATATCGGCTGGCGGTGCGGGTCTGGCATGTCCGCAAGTCCTGCCCAAAGGGACAGCAATGCACCTGTTTTTGCCGCAATTCGGTAAATTTCCTTGCGTCGTTGTGTGGGCGGAACAAAAGCCGAGGCACGCTGCGGACCAGTGTGTGATGGGCGTTGCCTTTGTTGGCGGTAATGCTGCAGGATTGAAACGCCTTGGTGACAAGGCGCAAAAACTTGGCCTGTTTGACGCAGTATTTGATACGGACTGACATGACTATGAACGATCAGCAGAAACATTTTCGCGCACTTGAAGCGCTTTATGGGTCGGCGCCGATCAATGATCTTTTCAAATCCAGACTGACAATCACCGGCAAAGGCACAAGCGTCATCGAATTCGAGGTCGATGAACGCTGCCTGCATGCCGCCGGGGCCGCGCACGGCACGATCTATTTCAAAATGCTCGACGATGCGGCGTTTTACGCGGCGAATTGCCTTGAACCGGAAGTGTTTATCCTGACGACGGCGTTCAACATGCACCTTGAACGGCCGGTATCGCCCGGGCCGTTGCGGGCCGAAGGGCGCTGGGTCAGTGGCCATCGACGTGTGTTTATCGCCGAAAGCCGCCTGTTAACGGATGATGGTGAAGAGGTTGCGCGCGGTACAGGCACATTCATGCGGTCGAAAATCCCGCTCTTGTCGCTGGCCGCATATGCAGACGTCGCAACCGGAAAATGACGCCTGAACCACGGCTTACCACAAAAATGTGGGTCGGCGCGCTGTTGCGACGGGTTGACGCTGCTGGCGGGTTTGCGACCGTGCTGGCAAAAGGCGATGCGATCGCCGGAACGGTGATTCTTGTGCTGCGCGGGAAAAACGGCACAATAACAGCGCTTTCGAAGATTAATACTGGTGACGGTACGATGGGATGGCAAAAACTCTTTGAAGATAAAGAGGAAAATTCAGACGATGTACGGAGCCAGCTCGACAAGCGCCGTCGTTTTGATCCTGATTTATGGTTAATTGAACTGGACATCGTCGATCCTGCACGGTTCATCGACGGTGAGGTGCTTGATCGTTGACTTCTGTGGCCTTTGCCACCAGTTTGCCCGGCAAGTGAGCTGGTCAGTTCTGCGTAACGACCATGTGCAACATCCGGCGTGTGGTCCGTCTTAAGCGAAATAGCTTTGGAGGTCGCGGTGGTCCGGAGGCAGAGGCGAATTTCAAAATGAAGTTTTCAAAACGGGCGTTTGGCCTCGCATGTGCGAGCCTTGCGTTGATCAGTGTGATCACCCTTCCGGTAAGCTCACCGTTCGCGTCCGACGTCATTGCAAACACGATCGACGTCGATGACTTGCAGACGAGCGCGCCATCGGAAGCTGTGCTGCGCGCCAATGATTACGCGATCCTTCTGGATGCCGAGATGGTTGACGAGGACGCGCCAGTTGCAATCAGCAGCGACAGTTTCGCTTCGGGCCTCGACCTGCCTGACCTGGTGCGTGCCGTCGTGGACATGCATACGGTTGAGCTGAGCGAAGATATGCGCTGTCTTGCCGGGGCGATCTACAATGAAGCGCGCGGAGAATCGCTGAAAGGCCAGCTTGCCGTTGCGCAGGTTGTTCTGAACCGTGCCGCGTCGGCCCGTTGGCCAAGCGGCCTGTGCGAAGTCGTCTATCAGCGGAACCAGTTTTCCTACACGTTCGATGGCCGTCCGGATTACCCGACGACGAGCAACCGCAACTGGCAGCGGGCCGAAGCCGTTGCGATCATCGCTGCGACCGGGAATTGGGAAGACATTACCGACAATGCGCTGTTCTTCCACGCGACCTATGTCAGCCCGACCTGGCAAAAGCGCTTTGAGCGCACACGCAAAATCGGCCAGCACATTTTTTATCGCTAGGGTCCTGACCCTAGGCGTTTGTCCTAGCGCGGCGAGCGTTTGGCAAGGATACGCTGCAACGTACGCCTGTGCATTTTCAAACGGCGCGCGGTCTCCGATACATTGCGATCACAAAGCTCGTAGACGCGCTGGATGTGCTCCCAGCGAACGCGGTCGGCTGACATCGGGTCTTCGGGGGGTTCGGGCTTGTCGCTCGAATCAGCGGTCAGCGCCTTGATGATATCGTCGGGGTCGGCCGGTTTCGAAAGATAGTCGACTGCGCCGGCTTTCACCGCTGCAACCGCCGTGGTGAGATTGCCATAGCCGGTCAGCATGACGATACGGATTTCCGGCCGCAACGCGCGCAGTTCGCTGACAAGGTCCAAACCGTTGCCATCTTCCAATCGCATGTCGAGCACGGCAAAGGCCGGCTTCAACCGGGCGGCAATGCCACGGGCTTCGGCAAGGCTGCCTGCCGCCGACACGCTATAACCCTTGCGCTCGAGCATGGTGTTCAGCCTTTGCCGGAACGCCTGATCATCGTCGACGAGCAGCAAGCTCTTGGCGCCGGGATCGTCTGAAGTCATGGTGTCACCCCTTGGTCTTCGCTCTTTTCATCTTCAGCCTCGATATAGCCGCGCGGCCACGTCAGGTCGACCACCCCGCCGCGTTCATTGTGGAATTTAATCGCCCCGCCAGTACGCGCGAGCAAGGTTGTCGCAATAAAAATCCCAAGCCCGGTGCTGCCGCTGGCCGAACGCGAGGGGCCGAGAAACGGTTCGCCAAGATGGGGCAGAATGTCCGGGGGAAAGCCCATGCCATCGTCGCGAATCTCGATATGGATAGATGTCCCGTCAGCATGCCCGGTCAGAGAGACTCTGGATTTGGCGTGCCGCACGGCATTGTCGACCAGATTGACGATACCGTGGAGCAATTCGGAGGAGCGCACCACAATCGGGTTCTGATCCGCTGTGACGTGAACCTCGACCGCGATCGCGTCCATTTCAAAAGCCTGCGCCGCTTCGTGCAGCAAGACGCTCAAAGGGATCTTCGGAAACGGGGCGTCCACCTCTGCGCGGTGGGCAAGGTCGGCCATGATATCGCGGCACCGGCGAACCTCGCGTCCCAGAAGCGCGACATCGTCGCCAAAATCGGGGTCTCCCGACAATTGCGCGTCAAGGTCCCGTGCCACCAGCGCAATCGTGCCAAGCGGGCCACCAAGTTCATGCGCGGCGGCGGCGGCGAGCGCGCCAAGCGCTGACATTTTGGTCTCGCGCTCAAGAACGGCCTGCGTTGTCACCAGGGCTTGCTGCCAGCGTCGCGCGTCAAGCGATACGCGCAGCACATAAACGGCAAGAAAAACCAGCGCAAAACCAAGCGAAATCAGCGTGGCGAGATGCAGCATCGGCGGTTGCACGGGCGGTACACCCGCCCAGGGCAGTGGCAATGACCAGTTCCACAACAGCAACATGGCGGCAATCGCGATACCGACGAGAACGGCTGTCGCCCGCGCGCTCAACAATGTTGCCGAAATTGTCACCGGCACCAGCAGCAGCACGGCAAAGGGGTTGCTCAGTCCACCGGACAGATAGAGCAGTACGGCAAGCTGCACGAGGTCAAAACCAAGGTGCAGCAAGGCTTCGGTACCCATCAGCCGGGCTGAACGCGGATAAATGGCGATCAGACCAATGTTGAACATTGCCGACGCTGCAATCGCGGTGACCGCACCAAGAACGGGAATCGGAAACCCAAGACCAAAGGCGACAAACGCAAAGGTCAGCGACTGACCGGCAATCGCCATCCAGCGGATCGCCACCAACGTACGAACCCGCACGCCGGATGTTCCCAGCCTGGCTGGTAGCGGGGATTGCATGCCGTGCATGACGAAATCCTATACCCAATGCTCGCGCAGTAGGCGAGACGGGCTTTTCACCTGCCCGCTCAGTTTGGTGCGGCGATCGCTGGCGCTGCGTCGACGGTAGCACCCTTGGCGTCGGCAGCCCGTTTCTTGGCGTCGCGAATCGCGCGCAGAATTTCGGCAGCCCGTCGGTCGCGTTCAGCATATTCGAACGCCGAGAGACCGGCGACATGGTCGGTCATGTCAGGATCGGCACCAGCGGCAAGCAATGCGCGCACGGCCGGCGCGTTGCGCGCCTGAACTGCGAGAATAAGCGGTGTTTCGCCACGGGAATTGGGGAGGTTCACATTGGCATTGCGTGCTGTCAGCACCTGAATGCCATCGACAAAGCCAAGCCGTGCGGCGTGCATAAGCGCGGTATTGCCCTCGCGGTCGCGGGCGTTGATATCGGCACCGTTCATGGCGAGGAAATTGATCCATGGCACGTCGCGACGCTTGGTCACCATGTGCAGCGCCATTTCACCATTTTCCGGATCGCGCTGGTTGATGATCGTCGAGCCGGGTTCGTCGATCACCGATTTTGCCTTGAGCGCGTCGCTATCCTTGACGGCCTTGAAAAATTCGTAACGGTCGGAAAATTGTGCCGCCGATGGCGCTGCGAGCGTGCAGGCAGTAAGAAGGGCAAAGGCGGCGGCAAAGTTACGCAGAGTCGGCATTGGCTTGATCGCTATCATTGGCTGTTTCAAATGGCTGCATACTCTATAGGGGCTGAAGACTGAACATGGAACAACGACGGCGCATTCCATTCAGGAACATCGTTCTTATGCTGGGCGTACTGGTGCTCGCATCGGCGCTGGTGCTTTGGCAATTTGCGCGCAGTACGGCGGTTCCCGCAGACGCAGCGCCGCTTGCCGGTGCGCCGATCGGCGGTGATTTTTCGCTGGTTGATCAGGACGGAAACACTGTCAGCAACGATAGTCTGAAGGGCAGCTATCGGCTGGTTTATTTCGGTTACAGCTTTTGCCCGGATGTCTGTCCTGTCGATGTGCAGCGGATGATGAAGGGCTTTGCCGCCTTTGAAAAGGCGAGCCCTGCGCTTGCCGCAAAAGTGCAACCGCTGTTCATTACCGTCGACCCGGAACGGGATACGCAGGATGCGCTCAAGGTTTTTGTCGCCGCCTTTCACCCGCTCCTTATCGGCCTGACCGGCTCACTCGAAGCCATTGAAGACGTCAAAAACACCTATCGTGTTTACGCGGCGAAGGGTGAAGGCAGCGATGCAGAAAATTATCTGATGGACCACAGCGCCTATATTTACCTGATGAACCCCGACGGGACGCCGATCATGTTTTTTGAACGGGCCGATACGGCAGACGCCATCGCAACAGGATTGACGAAATGGGTAAAGTGACGCCGCGCTATTGGGAAACCAAAGCCCTTGCCGACATGTCGCGCGAGGAATGGGAGGGTCTTTGCGATGGGTGCGGCAAGTGCTGTCTGCTGAAGCTGCAGGACGACGATACCGGCGAAATCAGTGCGACCAATATCACCTGTCGCTTGCTGGACCGAAAGACCGCGCGCTGTTCGGACTATCGCAACCGCCGCTCGCATGTGCCCGATTGCGTACGGTTGACGCCCGCGAAGCTGAAGACGGTGGACTGGCTGCCCTCGACCTGCGCTTATCGCCTGATTGCTGATGGGGAGCCGCTGCCACTGTGGCATCCGCTTGAAACTGGCGATCCTGAAACAGTTCATGATGCAGGCATTTCGATCCGTGGCTGGACAGTTTCCGAAAATGACGCCGGGCCGATCGAACATCATCTGGTTGATCGCGAGCTGTGAGCTTTGCGTTTTTGGGTCGGCGGTCGCCAACCATCGTCGATACGCCGCGGACGATTGCGGTTGATGGGCGCGAATTGCCGCTCGAAATCATAATGTCGCCGCGAGCGCGCCGGATGATCCTGCGGGCCGATGCGGTGCGCGGGACGATCCGCATCACGCAGCCACGCAAGATAGGCGCATCAAGGCTATTGGCCTTTCTTGACGATCATCGGGACTGGATCGCAGCACAGGTCGCACGCTGGCCTGTGCCGCAGCCGTTCCTGCCCGGCGCATACATATCTGTTGGCGATGGCCGGGTGTTGATCGACTGGCATGCCGACCGGCCGCGCCGGATCGAAATCCTGGATGACCGGCTCATCTGCGGCGGCCCGCGCGAACAGCTTGCCGGACGCGTCGAACGTTGGCTGCGCGCCGAAGCGCAGCGGTTGCTGGCGCAGGACAGTGCAATCTGCGCCGCAAAGATCGACCGACCGCCGCCCAAAGTGCGTGTCGGCGATGCCAAGGGGCGCTGGGGCAGTTGCAGCGCGTCGGGCGTGATCGCCTATAGCTGGCGGTTGGTGCTGGCGCCGGTGCAGGTGCGGCAGGCAATTGCCGCGCACGAGGTCGCGCACCTCGTCCACCGCAATCATGGCAGCGCCTTCCATGCGCTTGCCGACGATTTGTCGGACGGGACGTCAAAGGCCGCGAGTCGCTGGCTGGCGAAGCACGGCGCGCAGCTACATTGGGTTGGGCGCGGGGCGTAGGTCTCTGGGCTTGCCGGGAACAACCTCTTCAAGCCAGGCATTGTCGAGCGGTTCGCCACGCGCCATTGCCGCACGCTCCGATGACGTCATGTCGTCAGGGTGCGCAAGTGGACGATTCGCGCCGGTTGGTCCTGAGTCCGTCGCCAGACCATCATAGCCGGGGCCACCGCGATACTGCTCGTCGGCGTAGAGATTATCATCGGTCTGTATCCCATAGACGTCGGCATCGGGTTCGGCGAACACGTCGTCAATTTTGATGTCGCTGTCGAGCGACTGCACCGGCATGCCCTTGGTCGCGACCTTCATATAGCTTGCAAACGCCCGCGCCGGGGCGCTGCCACCGGCGAGGCCCGAGACGCGCTTATTGTCGTCGCGACCCATCCAGACACCTGCGGTAAGGTCGCCGGTAAAGCCAACAAAATAGCCATCCTTGTTGCTGCTCGTGGTGCCGGTCTTGCCTGCCAGCGGTCGGCCGATCTGCGCCTGGCGTCCGGTGCCGGTCTCGACGGCGGCCTGCAGCAAATGTGTCATATTGGTTGCCACCCACGGTGCGACCAGCACGCGCGGATTGCGCGCTTCATGTTCGTAGACCGTGCGCCCGTTCGCGGTTTCGATGCGGGTGATGGCATAGGGCCGCACTTCAACACCGCCGCGCGCCACGGCGGCATAGGCTGCCGTCATGTCGATCAGGCGGACGGATGATGTGCCAAGCGCCATAGCCGGGCTGCGGTTGACCTTGGTGGCGATGCCAAAGCGCCGCGCCATGTCCGCCACCGCGTCAAAACCAACGCGCGCGGCAAGCTGTACCGCGACGGTATTGACCGATTTTGCGAACGCATCACGGACGGTCATGTCGCCTTGGAATGTGCCGCCATAATTTCGCGGACGCCATTTTCCGATCTCGATGGGTTCATCGACGACGATATCGTCGGGCATGATGCCGCTCTCGATTGCGGCGAGGTAGACGAAAAGCTTGAACGCCGATCCGGGCTGGCGTTCGGCGATGGTCGCACGGTTATAGAGCGATTCGACATAATCGCGTCCGCCGACCATCGCGCGGACCGCGCCATCGTGGCTGAGCGACACCAGCGCGCCCTGTGCCCCGGCCGGAGTCTGGGCCTGAATCGCCGCTTCTGCGCCCTTTTGCATCGATGAAATGAGCGTCGTGCGCACGATCAGCGGTTCGACGGTCTCGTCGGTCAGCAGTTCAAGTTCGCCAAGCACCCAGTCGGTGAAATAGCGCACATTATTCTGCCGGGGCTGCGGCACGAATTTGATGTTGGCGACTTGTTTCAGCGCGGATTTTCTGTCGTCGATTTTGCCGCCTTGTTCCATGACCGCAAGCACAATACCGGCCCGGTCGCGCGCCTGCTCAGGGTCGGAAGACGGCGCGTAGCGCGAAGGAGCCTTGACCAGTCCCGCAATAATTGCCGCTTCGCCAAGGCTGAGCGTTTTTGCGCTGTGGCCGTAAAAACGGCGGCTGGCGGCATCGATGCCATATGCGCCGCCGCCAAAATAGACGCGGTTCAAATAGAGTTCGAGGATCTGGTCCTTGCTGAACTTGCGTTCAATGGCGAGCGCGAGAAGCGCCTCACGCGACTTGCGGCCGAGCGTGCGATTGTTGTTGAGAAAGAGATTGCGCGCCAGTTGCTGCGTGATTGTCGATGCGCCCTGACGTCGTTCGCTCGACTTCAGATTGACATAGAGCGCGCGTGCAACACCGATGGGATCGATACCCGGATGGCTGCGAAAGCGCTTGTCTTCGACGGCGATCATCGCATCGACCATGACCGGCGGTATTTCGTCATAGCTGAGCCACTGGCCATAGGATGGACCGACCGAAACCAGCACTGCGCCATCGGCGGACATGACGCGAATCGCCTGTCCGATCGGGGATCGCATCATGGATTTATAGTCAGGCAGCGATCCCACTGTGATGCCAACGGCAATGACCAATGCGATCAGGCCAAGCACGCCAAGCCCGGCGATGATTTTCAGCGATGTCCGAATGTAGCGACCCAAGTCTTCTCTGCCCAATCTTTCTGCGCCGACATGTCGGCAAGCGTCTCTACGCAGCGATCATGGCGGTAACAAGATCATAGCGCGGCAAGCTGTCGCCAGCATGAAGCACAACGCACTGTGGCGCCATTGGGTTGCATTGCCATAAGCGCGAGGCACGAATCGCCCCTGCGAGTCATATGGTTAAAAATCTGTTAACATTTGTCCGGTTGTTGGCAGGCGTATCAAAGGGAATGGTCGGCATTGAATTATATAATGCCAGAAAACAGACAATTATGGATGTAACAGGAAAAGTTTTTGTTTTCAGGGATGTATAAGGTGCGCCGCACGTCAAAATAACTTTCAACACATGCATCCCGGTTAAAAATGAAACTGCTTCCAAAATTCGATACGGCTGAGAAATGCCTGTTTCTCGGCGCACTCACCATGTCCGTAATCTTTTGCGCGGTTGCGTATACGGCGCTGCATCCGCGCGAGACCATGCATCTGCCGCCACCGTCGTGTGTGCAGGAAAATATTATTGCTTCCGTTCCGACGACATTGGTCGTGGCGGCCTCTCCGCCATCCGCAAAACCGCGGCTTTGGCAAGGAAGCCAGGTACGCTGAGACAGTTTGGGCGTTATCACGCTGAAACGGCTTTCCAATGTACCGGCACCTGCTCTAAACGAACGGGCATGACTTTTGTTGTGCCCTGCTGATCGATGTCGAACCCGGATAATGATCGGCCGACCTCGCACGGCGCTGATACGGCAGCGCTGGCCAAAGGCGGGCGAACCAATTTTTTCGGATTTGTGTTGCGGCTGCTCGGGCGTATCCCGTTCCTGTTCATTGCCGGTCAGCTTTACGGCGCCGAGGTGCTTGGCCGCTTTGCCTATGCCACCATGATCGTCGAGCTTATGGCAGCGGTTTCGACAATCGGTCTGAAGCGCGGACTGGCGAAGGAGCTAAACCGAGGCGATCGTCCGGCGAACCATGTTATCGGTGACGGGCTGGTGCTCGCCTGGACATTTTCGCTGATCGGTGCGGCGGTGATGATCGCGCTGCCTGAAATCGTCTTTCCGAACAGCAAGATCAGCGGTCTTGACCGCATGATCCCGCTTGTGGCGTTTTTCATTGTCGGTGCGGACGTGACGCTGACCGCGCTTGCCTATCGGCACAATGTCGGCGCGACGGTGACCGCGCGATCGATTGTTGAACCCTGGACGCTGACCATTCTTGCAGCCGGGCTTTATTTCATGCCCGACTGGAAGCCCGATGCGCTGATCATCGCGTATGCGGCATCGCTTGGCGCGGCCTTCCTGTTTTCCATCGTCCCGTGCGTGCGCATGTTCGGCCTGCCGCGGGGCTGGCACCCGCATCCGGGACGCTTGTTCCGGATGATGCGCGAAAACCTGCCAATTGCGGGGGCCGATGTCATCGAGTGGGCGTCACGGCGTATTGACCTGCTCATCCTCGGCCAGTTTGCAACGCCTGCTGTCCTTGGCATCTACTATGTGGCGCAGCAGGTCGTGACGCTGCCGCAAAAACTGAAGGTCACGTTTGATCCGATATTGGCGCCGGTCATCTCGCGCGGGGTCAAGAATGGCGATCATCTGGCGATTGCTGCACACTTGCGGCAGGTCGGTTTCTGGATTCTTGCCGCGCAGATCGGCATTGCATTGTCGCTCGGCATGACGGGCGAGGCGGTCATGGAACTGGTCGGCGAAGGCTTTGGCAGTGGCACGACAATCCTGATGCTGCTGCTTGCCGCCGAGGTCGCCTATGTCACCGGCGCAATATCCGAAAGTGCACTTGTCTATATGGCGCGGCACCGCAATTTGATGCTGTCGCTGGCGGCACTGGGTGTGCAGGTCGGACTGACGCTGGCGTTCATACCGCTTTTTGCCGTGCTGTTCCCGGCATCCTCGCCCGATGCTGCGGCGAATGGCGCTGCACCGGCCGCTGCGCTGCTCCTCTCGGGGGCGTTTGTATCGCTGGTCAAGGGCCGGTTTCTCAAACGCCTGCTGGGTGCAGGGGTCTCGGGCTTGCGCTGGTCAATGGCGCTTTCAGGCGGCGCGGCGCTTGTCGTTGGCCTATTGGTGCAGCGCTTCCTGCCCAGCTATTGGGAGCTTGTGCTCGGCCTGCCTGCAATTCTTGCGACCTATGCGGCGATCCTCTGGTATCGGGGTTTCCGGGCCGAGGACCGACTGCTTTTTGCCGGTCGTGCGCAGATTCTCGAACAATCCGAACAGGCGCAGAAGCGCTAGGGTCAGGCCCCTAGTCGAGCTTGTGCTTTGGCCTGGATCGCGCACCCCAGGGGCCAGCTACATCGTGCATTTCAACGTCGAGGGCTTCAATCTTGGCGCGGATCGATACAGTGTCCGAAAATTCAATCACCAGCATCTCGCCATCGACGCGCAGCGCCAGCAGGTTAAGCACCATTTCGCCGCTTGTCGGCCAGTTCTTGCGCTGAACGGCAAGCACGCCATCAATGCGCAGCGCCGTGCGGACGCGGGTGCGCGCTTTGCGTTCCCAGCAATAGCGACTGCCCATCAGGACAAGACGATGGCGGTCTCTGTCAAAGGCGACATCTTTTGCCGGAATTGCCGCATCCTGCATCAACGCGGAAATGACCTTGAGATCATCGGCGTCAACCGCATAGAGACGCACGCGTTCAGCCATCTGAAACCCGCTCAATGTCTGCGCCAGCCGCCGACAATTTCTCTTCGAGATGTTCGTAACCGCGGTCGAGGTGATAGACACGATTGACCGTGGTCAGTCCGTCTGCGGCAAGGCCGGCGAGCACAAGACTCATTGATGCGCGCAGATCCGTCGCCATAACCTCTGCACCGGTCAGCCGGTCTGTGCCACGGACCTCTGCCGTCGTTCCCGACACATGAATGTCCGCACCCATGCGCGACAATTCGGGAACATGCATATAGCGGTTTTCAAAGATCGTTTCGGTCAGGTGGCTTGTCCCGTCGGCAAGCGCCAGCATGGCCATGAACTGCGCCTGCATATCGGTTGGAAAGCCCGGGAAAGGCTGCGTTTCAATATCAATGGCGCGAAGCTTGCCATTGCGCTTGACGAGCACACCTTCGTCGGTTGCGGTCACATCAAGCCCGGTTTCGCGCAAGCGATCCGTCACAATGCCAAGCGTTTCAAGATCGGCCCCGACAAGCTCCGCCTCGCCGCCTGCTGTCCCGACCGCACAGGCATAGCTTCCCGCCTCGATTCGGTCGGCCATGACAGCATAGGTCGCGCCGTGCAGGCTGGTGCGGCCCTTTATGGTCAGCGTATCTGTACCAATGCCCGATATCTTCGCACCCATCGCGACAAGGCAATTGGCAAGATCGACGATTTCAGGTTCGCGGGCGGCGTTCTCGATCACGGTCTCGCCCTTTGCAAGAACCGACGCCATCAGCGCATTTTCGGTGGCGCCGACGGAGACTATCGGAAAGCTGATACGCCCGCCCTGCAAGCCCTTTGGGGCAACGGCACGAACATAGCCCGCCGTCACCTCGATTGTTGCGCCAAGTGCTTCCATCGCGCCAAGATGCAGGTCGACCGGACGATTGCCTATGGCGCAGCCGCCCGGCAGGCTGACCGTCGCCTCGCCAGCGCGCGCAAGCAATGGGCCGAGCACAAGGATCGATGCGCGCATCTTGCGGACGATGTCATAGGGCGCAGTGGTTGACGTCAAATGTCCTGCCTTGATCGTCATGACGCGGCCGAATTCGCCACGCCGGTGGCCTTCGACCATCGTCGAGACGCCGTGCTGGTTCAAAAGATGTCCGAACGTATCAACATCGGCAAGCCGCGGCAGGTTGCGCAGCGTCAACGGCTCTTCGGTCAGCAATGCCGCAGGCATCAATGTCAGTGCGGCGTTTTTGGCGCCGGAAATCGGGATGCGGCCTGATAGCGGTTTGCCGCCGCGAATGATAATCTTGTCCATAAGACCAGCGTTTAGCCGAGTTTGCGCGGCACTGAAACCCGCCCTTTTAAAGCTTTGGCAATGTCACGCCGCGCTGGCCCATATATTTGCCGGCGCGGTCGGCATAGCTCGTCTCGCACGGTTCGTTTCCGCTCAGAAACAGGAACTGGCAGGCGCCCTCATTGGCGTAAACTTTTGCCGGTAGCGGCGTCGTGTTGGAAAATTCCAGCGTCACATGCCCCTCCCAGCCCGGTTCGAGAGGCGTGACGTTGACGATGATGCCGCAGCGCGCATAGGTCGATTTGCCAAGGCAGATGACCAGAACGTCGCGCGGTACGCGGAAATATTCGACCGTGCGGGCGAGCGCAAAACTGTTCGGCGGGATGATGCAGCAATCGGTCTTGCGGTCGACGAAACTGTTGGCGGCGAAATCCTTGGGGTCGACGATGGCGGAATCGACATTGGTGAAGATCTTGAACTCGTCGGCGACACGCGCGTCATAGCCATATGAGGACAGGCCATAGCTGATCGTCCCCTCGCGGCGCTGGCCGTCGATGAATGGCTCGATCATGCCATGCTCCATCGCCTGTTCGCGAATCCACTTGTCTGCCATCACTGACATTGATGTTCGTTCCCCCTTGCAGATCTCAGCCGCGAATGTGCAGCACGCAGATCAGTGTGAATAGCCGCCGGGCGGTGTCGAAATCTACGTCTATCTTGCCAGAGAGACGCTCTTTCAACGTTTCGGCGGCGTCGTTGTGAATGCCGCGCCGCGCCATGTCGATGGTTTCAATCTGGCTGGCGGTCGCTTGACGTATGGCCTGATAATAGCTTTCGCAGATCGCGAAATATTCGCGCACCACACGGCGGAACGGTGACAGCGGTATGATGACGGTTTCGATTTTCGTGTCGTTCGTATCGCTGATGTCAAAGGCGAGCCTGCCATCTTCGATTCGCAGCACGATTTTATAGGGGCCGGGATAGTGCGCACCGGCCTCAGTCACCAGATGGAATTCATTGCCTTCAAGCAGGTCAAAGATCGCGACTCTGCGTTCCTGTTCGATATCGGCGCTGCGCCACAGGATCGTGCGTTCGTCAAGCTGGACGTCGATGATGCGGTAATCGCTCATGATGATGACCTGCTTTATCGACCGTACGCGCGCTGCGATAGTCTCTAAACGCGCAAAAGCCGACAATCCGGGCACAAAATTGCCCGTCCGGGATAAAACCCGCCCGAGCTTATGCGAGGCAAGCCAAGGTTGCGGATGCAACCGCCCGGCGTTTGAGGGAGGAAATAAAGAATGGCGCGCCCGGAACGATTCGAACGTCCGACCCCCAGATTCGTAGTCTGGTGCTCTATCCAGCTGAGCTACGGGCGCGCAAGAGAGGTGCCCACATAGTCGGGTGCGGGTCGCTGTTCAAGCCCGCTTGTGCGAATTGATGTGGGATGGGTGGCTTCGCGCTTGTGAGGAGGCCTTGCCGCCACTATCGTCCGCTCGATTATGCGACACGTTCTGATTTGCCTTCCATTGCTTCTTGCCGCGTGCGCCAGCGGCGGAGATTGGCCGAGTCTTGCCCACAGGCCGGGTGAGGATGTGGCGCAGACACCATGTGGCGGTGACGCTGCGCCTGCGGTCACGGAAACTGTGCCTGTCGCAAAGGCTCCGCCACTACCGCCCGCTGTGCCTGTCATCGATGTGGCTGTGCTGGGCGCTGAACTTGATGCAGCAAAGGCGGCATGGCGTACGCAATTGGGTGTGGCCAATGCTGCCGTTGATTCGGCGCAGGGCTATGGCGAAGGCTCGGAACGCTGGGGCACGGCGCATCTAGAGCTTAGCCGCCTTGGTCAGACCGGCGCGAAATTCGCGGATATTGGCGATAAATTGCGCGCCGACACGCTGCCAGATGACGCCATGACGTCAACTCCGGCGAGCGTGCTTCGTGCCAATGCAGCGTCGGCTTATGATGCACATCTTGCTGCGCTCGACGCATTGCGCCAGCGGCTCGCCCGATAGGACACGGCAAAAGTCGTTTGGGACGACTTTCAATACGGAAAGTCGGCAAAGTCGGATCTGGAGATATTTATCCATGCTCCGGCGTGCGGAGGCGGCGGCGTTGGAAAGGCCTCAGCGCAATATCCGGCGTACAAGCGTCCCGCCATAGGCGACACTGTCGTCGGGCGCGGCGTCGGCGATGGTGAGCGCGGCGAGCGGCTGGATGAGTGTGACAGACCCGGCGCGGACAATTGGCTCGGCATCACCGATATGGACAGTTTTCAACGTCTGCTGTGGCAATCCGAGTGCGCTTGCGGTCGCCGTGCCGATGCGCAATGCATAGTCGCCATAGACGATGTCCTGAAACAGGAAAAACCCGTCAAAATCGCTGCGTACATGGGCAATGACCGTACCATCCTTGTCGACAAGCTCCAGATCGGCGCCGGGCAGCGCGTCTGCGCCTTTGCCACTGTCGTAATAGAGCATGCCTTCAACCTCGCCGGTTGGCAGCAGGGCAAAATCCACCGGCATGATGATCCCGGGTCGTGGCACGACGACAATGCCGCGCACTGCCGGTTTCAACAGTGGATCGGCAAGCGTTGATGCGTCGAGCGACAGCAATTGCGGCTGGAACGCGCGCAACCCATCGACGACGGTTGTGCCGCTTTCGTCGGTCGGCCGGTCGGCATGGGCTGTACCCGCGGCAATCGTCACACCTTTGTGCAGCGGCTCGTCCTCTTGCCAGATGCCGTCGCGATTGCGGTCGGTAAAGACCCGCGCGCCGGCCTGACCTGTTGAGGCCAGTTTGGTTGCGGTCATGCGGGGGCGTTTGCCGCGCGTGTTCGGTCCAAAGCTCATCGCGAGGTTCAGGCCAGCGGCGAGCGAACCATCACTTGCCGCTTCGGCGCGCAATCCAAGCGCCAGACGGTCAAAACGCCGCGAATAGCCTGCGCCAAAGCGCACCCGGTCGGTAAATGTCTCATAGGCAAGATCGGCGCGCACGATCGAGCGGTCGTCAAGCGCGCGTTCAGCGGCAAGCGATATCGATTCAAGTTCCGATGTCGGTTGCAGCCGATAACGCGCCTCGCCGCGCAGTCGGACGCTGCCGACGCGGCCGCCGACCAGCGTCGTGCCTGTCATATAATCATCGCCACCCGCGCCGCGCACGCCCGATATATGCTGCCAGGCGACCTCCTGCGTCAGCGAAAGCCCGGCAAGCCGTGCCGAAATGCGCGCCGCGACGTCAAGCGTGTCGGAGCGGGGCGCGGTCCAGTCTTTATAGGCCAGCTTGACGCCCACGGGGATGGTTTGCGCGCCGATATCGAAATAATGGTCAAGCGCGAGGCTGTGCTGGCTGTTGAGGCCCGGGTCGACACGGTCGGAAACGAAATTGTCCGCGAAAAGCGTCTGCGCTGTCAGATATGTATTCTTGTATTGGGCGATCATCTGCCCGCCAATGGCAACGCCGCCTTCAAAATCGCTGGCAAGGTCAAGCTGTATGAGCGCCGGGCCAACAATCTGTCGCACCGACCCTTCGACATAGGTCAACCGTTCGTCATCATTGGGGACGAGCGTATGCAGTTGCAGCGCCACGGACGTGCGCTTGCCGATACCGCGTTCGATCACCGCGGCACCGCGCATCGGGTGGCCGTCGCGGACCCGCGGGATGTCGCGCAGTGTCAGCACGTCCTTTTCATCCTGCAAAACGCCTGCCCAATAATAGGTCTTGCCCGCCGGAATGCTGTCCATGCCGACATTGACGGTGCGCGTTTCGGCCCGTTCCTGCCCCTGGGGTCCATAAAGCCGGACTTCAAAGCGATTATTGCCAAAAAGCAGCGGCACATTCAGAAATTCATAGCGCCCGTCGGCACGGCTGTCGGAAAAGGCGATCAGTTGCCCGTTGCGATACAGTTCGGCGTCCCATCCGGCGGGCAGTTCACCGCGCAGTTCGGTGCGGTCGAACGTCTGTGGCCGGTCGAGCGGCTGGTTGCTGATATAAGCGCCGCGGCCATAGCTGTTTTCCGAAGACAGTGACGAGGCGTAGCTGACGACATCACCGAACGCGACCTCGGTCGCCTTCAGCGCGCCAAGCAGATCGGCATCGACACTCTTGCGATAGGCGCGCAGCCGCAGCGATTCAGGCTCTGCCCGCGTGTTCGATGCAAAACGTGCGTCAAACGACATGCGCGCGGCCTCGCCCGATGCATATAGCTCGTAGCGTCCTGTCATGCGGCTTTCGTTGCGCACCTTGTCATCGATGAATCCGGCGTCGGCGACCAGGTCGAGCGCAGGCGTGCGCCACAGAGCATAAGGCGACCGGGCGCGCGGAAATGTGTCGAGCGCGCGCTCTTCGGCGGGACGCAGGCGCGCCTGCCGCTGTTTTCGCTCCTCCGCCAGCTCAACCGGCAGTTTCGTCTCGCTTTTTGCAACGAGAAGCGCGTTGGGTAGGTCGGGTGTGAGTTCAAGATCAAACCAGCGCGCGAGCGCGGCTGTATCGACGCAAAGCCCGGTGGGTGACGTCAAGACGTCGCGCGTCCGGACGCTTTCATCGCGCCCGCCCGCGCGCACATGATGTTTCGACCGATCGAGCGCAAAGACGCTTGATTCTGCACGAAACCAGCCGTTTGCCGTGCCATTTCCGGCATTGACGCGGATCGGGAAATCAAGCGCGTCAACCGTTTGCTGCAGATCGAGGCAAAGTCCGTCACCTGGCGTCGTATAGGCTTCCAGCGAATCGGCGAGCGTCAACCGCCCGAGCCTCAGGCTGAGCAGACGGAAATTATCCTCATGAACACGGGTCGCTTCCACAGGCGAAGCATCGCCCGCGATAAGCGGCGGACCGGTCGCAAGCGCGATCGATATGGCCGTCGCTGTCAGCAATCGGTATGAAAATGGTCCCATCATGGGCGCGGTCGTATGATTTGCTGCTGCCGCGCCCTATTTCAGATCGACTTTCGCTTCGGCGGCAAGAATACGCTCGTCATTGCTGCCCACTTCAAAATATTGCACCGTCGCAGGCCCGCGCAGCGGCGCGATGTAATCCGCGCGCACTGGCAGCGCGACCCTGCGCTTGCCAACTTCGGTATAGACCGAAATGCCCTTGGCAAGGATCACCGGCTCGGCAATCCCCGGTTTCAGAACGCGAACCTCGCCATAAACCGACCGATCGCCCTCGCGCTTCAAATCAAACGCGATCATCTGGCGCTTGCCGTCAAATTCGACGTGCGGATTGGCGATGGCCGCCCTGGCCTGAAGCTTGCCGTGGCGGACAACGATGGGGATTGTGATGCCGTAAATCGGGATCAGCTTGATGGCAAAACCCTGCACCGGAACATCCGCCGACGCGACGAGCGGCGCGGCATCGGGCACGGCGCGAAACAGCATGTGAACACGATATTCGCCATCGACAAGGTCGGCCGGTTTGCGCACCGCAACGCGGATCGACTGCGGACGGTTGGGTTCGAGCACGACATGACGCGGCGCGTAGCTGATCATGTCCCGTGCGCGGGCCTCGATCGCATTTGGCACCTCAACGTCTTCAAGACTGCCATCTTCGGTCATACGGCGCGTGACCAACGATATGCGATAGGTTGCCGCCTTGACCCCGATATTGCTGAGGATCACTTCGGCGCTGCGCGTGCGATTGTCGAAAACCAGTCGTGTCGGCGCGACGAGAAGGTCGTTTGCCGCCCGTGCCGGGCTGATAAAACCCAGCAAAAGCACGCTGCAGACGATGAAAACAACCTTCGCGCGTCCCGCTAAGGATTCTTTCATAAATATTAGTGTATGACGTTGGTTGTAAACAGTTTTGGTCATTCGGTTCGTCCCTGGTTCCTCGCCGTTCGTGACCTTAGCGGTTTGCCCTCGTTGGACGCCGAAGTGGCACGGAACTGGAAGTCCGCACCGCTTTGGGGAGCAGCGTCCCAATGGTCAGGCAGCACCACTTCCCCCGTGTGCTACCCAGCCGGTTAAGAGTCCCGGTCCGTTGGTTCCCCCCAGCGGATCGGGACTTTTTTATTGGGACGATCTTTCGCTGAATTTGATTAGCGAATATCTAATATATTAGAAGTAAATAGAAAAAGGGCCCGCCGGGTATGCCGACGAGCCCTTTTTGGTACGGCGTAATCGACTAGTAGTTGGCCGTTACGTTGAAATTGGCAGTATAAACGCCTGCGGGCTGATTGGCAGCGACGGCGAGCGATCCGCCAACACCGATGCTGTCACTGCCAGCAAGAACGATGGATGCGGGCGCATTAAGGGTAAGCGACATGTTATCGCCACCATTGATCAGCGTGATGCTCGCCGGGACCGTGATATTGACGGTCTGACCGACGGCGCCGCCGACATCGAACGTTGCTGCGGACGTTGCACCGTTACACACCATGCCGCCGCAGTTGCTGATCGCTCCGGCTTGCGTCAGAACGACGTTGCCGCCAGTGGCGTTGGCAGCAATATTGCCAAAATTAATGTCGGCTGTTTTGGTCAGCGTTACCGGTGTCAGGATGGTTGCGGTCGCATCCGCATTGGCTGTTGCCGCATTCGCGCCTGTGCTGACGAAACCGGCCATCGCTACGGCCGCACTGGCCATAACGGTCTTGAAAAGCTTGCTACTCATACTCATGATTCCTCTCAAAAGAACATTTCCCCCGAATGACGCTCTTGCCACTCGTGGCGGAGCCTAATGCCGAAATTGTTTCGGGAGCGATTACGTGTAAGGTTAATTGGGCAGCAATTATTTATAGTTGGCGTCGATCGAAAGTGACGCGGAATAATCGCCCGGGTTTGCCGTTGGCGGCAATAAGAGCGCGGCGCCGAAGCTGAATTCCAGCCGTCCATTGGCGTCCAGCCGCGGATTTTGCGGCAGGTCCGTCGTCAGGCGATCAATGTCAATATGGCTGCCGTCCCGACAGGTCAGCCGGATTGAACGCGGCAGTTCAACATCAATCTCCGCATTGGGGTTACCGCGAATCATGACATGACCGATCAACCCGTGGCCTGAAAGATTGACGTTCGAATCGCCGGTGCTGCGCGTATCGGTCTCAACCAGCATATCGCCGCGACTGCCCCGCAACGACAGACGGTGAAAATTGAAACCGCTCTGCAGTTCGATCTGCAGCGGTTGTGCTCCACTGCTGCTACCGGATTGCGACGCAATCGCACCGATGTCGCGCTCGCCGCACAACAGGCATTGCGCTGATGCGGTGGTGGGCTCGACGACGGGCGTGACGAGCAGAAGTGCAAGGCAGGCACGAGCGATCATGTGCATGACATAGGCTGCCGCCGGTCAATAGGACGTTAATCGATGCGTTAGACCTTTCGTTTAAAGCGAGGGAACGCGCATGGCATTTGCACGCGGGATCTTTTCGACAACAGGTAGAATTCTGGCACTCTCATCGTGGCGAATAACAAGCCAAAACCCGATAATCACACGCCGCGGCAGCCCGGCTCTGATGATCTTGAAGATTTGCTGGCCCACGTCAAAGCGCCGCTCGACCGTGATGTTATCGACGGCGGCATGAAGCGCCTGGCGCGCTTTTTGGGGCGTGCGGAAAAATAGCATTCGCAGACCGGCATTGATAAATACAGTTGCTAGGTCGCTCTGCCGCGCCGGCCTGCGGCATAACGCGCAATGCCAATCAGCACATGACCCGAAAGCACATCCTGCGCGGCGCTGCCGCTGGTCTTGATCTGGCGTTCGGTCTCAAGAATGCGCGACAAAGCTTGCCGCAACCCCTTTGATGACCAGTTCGCCGCCTGCGCCGTGATTCGGTCGCGATCTTTCCAGAACACGGGGGGTTTAAAATGTTCGACGGCTTCGCGGGCGCTGCGTCCGGATTCGATGGCCAGCCGCAATTCGGTTAGCATCCAGAAGCGCCGCGAAACCGCGCGGAGTTGGCCGATGCCTGCAACGCCATTTTGGGAAAGCTTGGTCGATTGGCGTTCGACTTCTGCCGGGTTCCCTCCGGCGACAGCATCGACGAGTGCGCCAAAATCACTGTCGGACATCGCGGCTCCGACTTCGTGCAGCGCATGGGCGTCGAGCTGGGTTTCGCGACCCGGCTCCGCGTCAAGATAAAGCGCATATTTTTCCAGCTCCTGGGCAAGCACGCCGCGGTCAGCACCGAAAGTCGCGGCGAGCATCTGCACCGCCTCGCGCGTGGGTTTGAGGCCACGCGCGGCGCAGGCGTCGGCAACCAATGAAATTGCCGCCGCACCGTCCGGGACGTAGCAGGCGAAGGCCAGCGCATTTGGTGCCTTCAACACGGCTTTCAGCAATTTTGACGTGCCGCGCAGCACGCCTGCCGTCATGATGACGGGATTGCCCGCCACCGGCGCCTCGAGCAAGGCATCGACGGCTGCGGCTGATTCATCGCCAACGCCATCGGCGCGTATCAATTTTGCGCCGCCGAACATCGAGACCGCCGCCGCTTCGTCGGCAAGGCTGGCCGGGTCGGACGACAATTGGCCTTTGTCAAAGTCGACGCGTCCCATCGGATCGTCGGCAGGCGCGAGCGCTGCGGTAAATCTATCGGCAAGCTCGCGCGCCTGTGGTTCGTCGGGGCCATAGAGCAGTATCAGGCGGACCGCCGGGTCGAAATTGCCCAGCGCCTGGTCGATCGCCCGCTTGTCGGCCTTCACTTGTCCTCTTGCGCGCGCGCATAAAGCGCGATGCGTGCGGTGATCTGGTTGGCAATGTCACGCGCGAGGCGTTCAAGCGCTGCGGTTTCCGCAGCTACGACGGCATAGTCGGATCGGACGACGTCGATACCGGCATCGGCGCGCACGGCCTCGTCGATCAACACACTGCCAGAGCCGGCTTCGACCAATTGCCAGCGCGCGCGCAGCGTTCGCCGCTCGCGCGAGATCGAATCGTCGCCGCGGACGCCAAGTCCTGCGATCTGGTCATCAAGCTCGATCTGCAAACGATATGCCGCGCCATGTGTGCCCAGGCGGCCGATAAGCGCCTGCCGGACGAGATATCCCGAGCGGTCGGGAATGACCGGCACGGCAACGCCGCCTGCCATAAGGCCCGCTGCACCCTTGCTGCCACCCGAATAGACCGGCTGCAATCCGCATCCGGCGAGCAGAAGCAAAAGGGCAAGTGCGCGCATCATATGACGATGTTTACCAGACGATCCGGCACAACGATGATTTTTTTGGGATGACCGCCGTCCAGTGCTGCAACGACCTTGTCGCGCGCCAGCACCAGCGCCTCGACATCCGCGCGCGGCGCGCCCTTGGCGGCGTCGAGCTGATCGCGCAGCTTGCCATTGATCTGGATGGCGAGCGTGACAGTGTCATCATGCAGCATCGCCGGGTCGGCAACCGGCCAGGGCACGTCGATGACAAGCCCGTCCTCGCCAAGCGCGGACCAGGCCTCTTCGGCAAGGTGCGGCATTGCCGGTGACACCAGCTGGATCAGTGTATGAATGGCTTTGACACGGTCTTTTGAAGGCTTTGCTTTCTCGATGGCGCCTGCAAGCTCGTAACTTTTCGCCACGGCCTTGTTGAAGCGCAGCGCTTCGATATCGTCGGTGATGCCCTGTATGGCCCGGTGCACGGCACGTGTCAGGTCGGCATCCTCGCCGTCTGCATCTTCGCATCCATCGACCAGCCGCCAGACGCGTTGAACAAAGCGCCACGCGCCATCAATGCCGGCTTCGGTCCACTGCAGGTCGCGTTCGGCTGGCGAATCGGACAGCACGAACCAGCGGACGGCGTCGGCGCCATATTGTTCGATGATGGGAGTCGGATCGACAGTGTTCTTTTTCGATTTCGACATTTTTTCGATGCGTCCGGCAGTGACCGGCGCGCCGCTTGCGATTTCAAAAAGCGCGCCGTCCTTGGCGATGACTTCGGTCGGCTCCAGCCAGCGTCCGTCCATGGCCTTGTAGGTTTCGTGCGTCACCATGCCTTGCGTGAACAGCTGCTTGAACGGTTCTTCGACATCGATCATTCCGCAGGCCTTCAGCGCACGCGTCCAGAAGCGTGCATAGAGCAGGTGCAAAATCGCATGTTCGACGCCGCCAATATACTGGTCGACGGGCATCCAGCTTTCGGCCTCGGCGCGGTCGAAGGGCTTGTCCTCCGGCTGGCTGGCAAAGCGGATAAAATACCAGCTCGAATCGGCGAACGTGTCGAGCGTGTCGGTTTCGCGCCGGGCGGGTTTGCCGCATTTTGGGCAATCCACATGTTTCCACGTCGGATGGTGGTCGAGCGGGTTGCCCGGCTTGTCGAAACTGACGTCGGCGGGCAGTTTGACGGGAAGTTGATCCAGCGGGACCGGGACGACGCCGCAGTCCCCGCAGTGGACGATCGGGATTGGCGTGCCCCAGTAACGCTGCCGCGACACGCCCCAGTCGCGCAGCCGGTACTGTGTCGTGCCCGTGCCCCAGCCGTCCGCTTCGGCCCGCGCAATCACAGCGGCAATCGCCTCCTCGACTTCCATACCGTCAAGGAACTGCGAATTGACGAGCTTCCCCGTTCCGACAAAAGCCTCATTATAGACCGGTTCGTCCGCATCGCCGACGACCCGGATGACGGGCAGCTGATATTTCCGTGCGAAATCAAGGTCGCGCTGATCATGTGCCGGACAGCCGAACACTGCGCCGGTGCCATATTCCATCAACACAAAATTGGCGACAAAGATCGGCAATTGCCGTGTGGGGTCAAGCGGGTGAATAACGCTGAGCCCGGTGTCATAACCTTTCTTTTCCGCCGTTTCGATCTCGGCGGCAGATGTCCCGCTTTTGCGGCAGTCCTCGATAAAGGCGGCAAGGCCGGGATTGTCGTGTGCGAGCTTCGACGCCAGCGGGTGATCGGCGGCGATCGCAGCGAAACTTGCGCCAAACAACGTATCGGGCCGCGTTGTGTAAACTTCGAGCGTGTCGCTGCTGCCATTGATCGCAAAGCGGAATTGCAGGCCCTTGGATTTGCCGATCCAGTTTTCCTGCATCAGGCGAACTTTGTCAGGCCATTCGGCAAGATCGCCAAGGCCGTCGAGCAGGTCTTCGGCAAAATCGGTGATTTTCAGGAACCACTGGCTGAGCTTGCGGCGCTCGACAGGCGCGCCCGACCGCCAGCCTTTGCCGTCGATCACCTGCTCGTTTGCAAGCACGGTCATGTCGACGGGATCCCAGTTGACGAAACTTTCCTTGCGATAGACGAGCCCGGCTTCGAGCATTTTAAGGAACAGCGCCTGTTCATGGCCATAATAATCCGGATCGCAGGTCGCTAGCTCGCGGCTCCAGTCAAAGGCAAAGCCAAGTGTCTTCAGCTGCGCACGCATTGCCGCGATATTCTGGCGGGTCCAGCCTTCGGGGTGCGTCTTGCGCTCGAACGCAGCATTTTCGGCAGGCATGCCAAATGCGTCCCAGCCCATCGGGTGGAGCACCTCAAAACCGCGCGCTCTGCGGAACCGTGCGATGACGTCGCCCATCGTGTAATTGCGGACATGCCCCATGTGGATGCGCCCCGATGGATAAGGGAACATCTCCAGCACATAGGTCTTTGGCTTATTGCTCGTGCTGTCGGCGCGGAATGCCGCGCGTTCATCCCAAATGCGCTGCCAGCGGCCGTCGGAGACCGCAGGATTGAACCTGTTCATGCCTTTTCCCTAGCCTGCGAAGACGGCCCTGCGAATGTCGCGTGCGCGGGCGAGAATGGCTTCTTCAAGCTTTTGCACTGTGCCAGCGCGGACCGGTGCATCGACCCAGTTGCCGTTCATATTCTGTTGGCGGACGGTCGCGACACGAACGGCGTCGGCGCGCAATGTACGGTCGAGAATATAAACAGTGACCTTGACGCGTTCGCCCGGCGCTTTCGGGTTTGCATACCAGTCGGTGACGATGACACCGCCGTTCGAATCGACCTGTGCCATCGGCATGAAGGCTAGGGTTTCCAAACTGGCGCGCCACAAATAGCTGTTGACGCCGATAGTGGTTGCCTGTGCTGCGGCAAGATCGGCGCGCGGGATGGATTTTTTGCCACCGCACGCTGCGAGCAATGCGGTTGCTGCAACCACAATCAAAATTTTCGTGTATTGTTGTGCCTGACGTTTCACTTGCAATCGGCTCCACTCATAAGACTTTCGCGTCGTTATAGGCATGGCTTCGCGTGGCGCATAGCCCTCACATGCTTGGGCGCATCTGTGGATAACAGGCAACAGCCGCGCACTGAATCGTCCCTGTGCTACTGAAACACGCAATTAAGACTCGGATTCCGTGCCCGAATCAGTAAATCTGACACTGGCACTCATGTCACTGGATCTGTATTGTAGAGGTTATGTCAACGAAACCGTTTTCTCTTACCCGCGCTTTTGCGCTCGCATCGGCGGCCATGCTGATCGCGGGGCCGTCTGTCGCGCATGCAGAAACGGTCCGGAAAATTGCCTCGGATACAGATGTGGCAGCGCATGATTCGACTGGAAAGACTTTCGCGCTTTCGCGCCGATCGACTTCCGGCAAGGCCAAAACCGAAACGCTTGGCTCGTTCACACCTCCAACGCTTGATGGCGTTCGGAAGACGACCGGCAGCGGATCGGTCGCCGCTGAAGAGCGGACTTTCCGTTTCACGCCTTCGGGCAAGGTTGGTGATCGCAACGCGCTTTCGGTCGGCGTGACCTCTCGTGTTGTTCGGACGGCTGTTGTGGATACGGCGCGGACGGTCGAAGCCGATGCCATTACGGCGTATAACGTTGATGTTGCCGTCGCTTATCTCGGCTTTGCGATTAGCGGTGGCTTCAGCCGTCTTGACAGTGCACTTGAACCTGGGCGTGAAGGCATTGATCTTGGTCTCAGTTATCGCGGCAAGCGCTGGAAAACGGCCATGCAGCTGAGTACGGACCATGCCTATGGTGGTCGCATCAGTCCGATTGGCACTGATAAGCGCTATTCGGTTGAGCTTGGTGGTGCATACGCTCTGAACTCCCGCTTGTCGGTGTTGGGCGGTGTCCGCTACCAGATGATCGAACCAGATGCGTTTGGTAGCAGCTTCCTCGACCAGTCGGGCGAGCAGGTGACGAGCGGCGATGCGCGCGGAGTCTACCTTGGAACGTCGCTCAGCTTCTAAACCCTGAACGCAGTCGCTTATAAAAACGCGTCGATGGCGCCCCATGCGCACGCGCCAAGTGGGCGTAGTGACGTAAACCGGGCCGCATGCATTCCGCCGAGTGCCGCGACCGGCACTGGCGAGAGTCTTGCCAATCGACCAAAACCGATCCTGCCAAGTGACGGTCCATCAGGGTGCGATCGCGTCGTAAACACTGGCGAGATGAATATCATCCGTGCACCTGCGCGGCAGGCACGGACAATGTCAGCAGGATTATGCGCGGCGGCGGTCATCACGCCTTCGATAATCGGACCGAATGTTGGTAAATGTGTGCCGACTGCACCGATGCGCTTTGCCAGCCGTGCATCACCTGCAACAAGCAGTGTATGTCTGCCGCGTCGCGCTGCAGCGGCGAGCCTCATACCGATCGCCAGCCGCTCGATCGCATCATAATGGCGCATCACGATGCCGCTGTGACGAGGCAGGCGGTCGACGGCCGCCCACAAATCATCGTTCATGCGCGGGTCAGTAAACAGCCAAATTTCAGGCAGGTTCTGGCGATCTGTCATCGTAACGTCTATAGCCGCCATCATGACAGCTGCTAAGACTCTGAATGACGTGCGCGTGCGCATTGCCTGTGCTGCAAAAGCCGCTGGACGTGACGTCAGCGACGTCACGCTCGTCGCCGTATCGAAAACCTTTGATGCCGACGCCATCCGCCCTCTGCTTGACGCGGGTCAGCGGGTGTTCGGTGAAAACCGGGTTCAGGAGGCGGCTGATAAATGGCCGACCCTGCGTGCTGACTTTCCCGAAACCGAGTTGCATTTCATCGGGCAACTGCAATCAAACAAGGCCGAAGGTGCCGCAGAACTGTTCGATGTCATTCATTCGGTTGATCGCATGTCGCTGGTGAAGGCGCTAGCGAAATCGGCACGGCGTCCGGCCTGTTTCATCCAGGTAAATCTGGGAGGAGAATCACAAAAGGGCGGTTGTGCGCCCGACGCAGTTGCCGGACTTATTGCAGCGCTTGAAGAGGCAAACCTGCCGGTGCTTGGTTTGATGTGCCTGCCGCCGCTCGACAAGGAGCCAGCCCCCTATTTCGCGCTGCTTGCCAAAATCGCTCGCGAACACGGGCTTTCGGGCCTCAGCATGGGTATGTCGGGTGATTTCGAAACCGCCATAATGCTTGGTGCGAGCCATGTGCGTGTTGGATCGGCACTGTTTGGAGCCCGTGAAAACCATTAAGCTTCCAACCGATTCGCGCATTTAGGAGTGTGATCGTGAGTGAAATACTGATCTACGGCGCGACCGGCTATACCGGACGGCTTGTTGTTGAGCGGGCGATGCAGCTTGGCATGAAGCCCATCCTCGCCGCGCGCAACGAAGCGGCGGTCAGCGCGCTTGCCACAGAGCATGGTTTCGACTGGCGGGCGTTTAGGCTTCGCGGCGATGTGGCAGGGCAGCTTGCTGGCATCGGAACTGTGCTGCATCTTGCCGGCCCGTTTTCAGAAACGTCCGCACCGATGGCCGAGGCCTGCCTGCAAGCTGGCGTCCATTATATTGACATAACCGGCGAAATCGAGGTGTTCGAAGCGCTTGCGGCAAAAGATGCAGATGCCAAAGCGGCCGGAGTCGTGCTTTTGCCAGGCGCGGGTTTCGACGTTGTGCCGAGCGATTGCCTCGCCGCGCACGTCAAGCGCCGACTGCCCGAGGCGAACAGCCTCGACATTGTCATTGGTGGTTTTGGCAGTGTCAGTCGGGGCACAGCGAAGACGATGGCGCAAGCTATTGGTCACGGTACGCGCGTGCGGGAAAACGGCGTTATCGTCGAGTTGGATGAGCTGCCACGCGGCACAGCGGATTTCGGCAATGGTCTCAAGCCGACGATCGGCATGAGCTGGGGCGATGTATCGACAGCTTTTTACTCGACATCGATTCCGAATATCCGCGTCTTTTTCCAGACCTCGCCCGATAAGGAGCGGGCGATGTCGGGTTCCCGTCTTTTCAGGTGGTTCGGCGCGACACGACTTGGTCAGTATTTCATCCGCCGCAAGATCGATAACAGGCCACCAGGCCCGACCGCTGAAATGCGCGCGAAAAACCACACCGTCCTTATCGCGCACGCCGCGAATGCCGATGGCAAGTCGGTTTCAAGCCAGCTTGAAACCCCTGACGGTTATACGCTGACTGCACAGACGGCGCTTGAGGTTGCGCGTCGCGTCAACGCCAACGAGGTATCGCCCGGCTTTCATACGCCCTCCAGTGCGTTTGGTCCCGATTTTGTACTCAGCTTTCGCGGTGTGACCCGGCGTGACCTTCCTTGATCCCAGCAACCAAGGAGGGGGCTGCGCATGGAGATTGTAACGGCCGATATAGGTGGCACACACGCCCGTTTTGCAATTGCGACATTGGAAAGTGGCCGCGTTACCAACCTCACGTCACAATTCACGCTGAAAAGTGCAGATTATCCAGACTTGCCTTCCGCTTGGGCGGGCTATGCCGCCAAGGCCGGACATCAGCTGCCGCGCAGGTGCGCGATCGCAATCGCCGCGCCGCTTGGCGGAGAAACTGTGAAATTCACCAACCTGCCATGGACCCTGGAGCCCGCACGACTCGCCGCGCAGCTCAATGTTGAACATCTGACGCTGATCAACGATTTCGGCGCGGTTGGCCATGCCGTGCAGCAGTGTGACGCGGACTCTCTCGCCCATTGCTGCGGACCCCGCCTCCCCCTCTCAGAACATGGCGCGACCACGATTCTTGGACCGGGCACAGGTCTTGGCGTTGCCTGCCTATTGCGCATAGACGACCATTATCACGTGATTGAGACTGAAGGCGCGCACATTGATTTTGCGCCGCGCGATGAGGTTGATGATATGATTCTCGCCGCGCTTCGACGGCGTCACGGACGCGTTTCGATCGAACGCGTCGTATCAGGGCAGGGGCTTGTTGTGATCCATGACGTGCTCGCGGATATTGAGGGGCTATCTTCTGCCACGTGTGGCGATATTGATCTTTGGACGCAGGCACTAAACGGCGAGAATACTCTGGCGACCGCCGCCCTGGAACGCTTTTGTTTTACGCTTGGCGCGGTTGCTGGCGACTTCGCATTGGCGCACGGCGCATCTGGCGTTGTTGTTGCCGGCGGTCTGGGCGCGCGCATCGGAGCGAGGCTCGCAGATACAGGCTTTTATGACGGCTTTGTTGCGAAGGGGCGGTATCAGGCGATGATGGAACACATCCCGGTCAAGCTGCTCATCCACGAACAGCCGGGATTGTTCGGTGCTGCTGCGGCGTTTGCCCACGAACATGGTGGATGACCGCCTGACATGACGCGGCTTGCGCGATCACTGGTTTGCAGCTGGTCAGCCACATGATCTGTGCATGAGTGCCGTACGTCTTCGCAGTGCCGGTGGGTCTGATGTGGAGGCGATTCGATGCCAAGCGGTGCAATTTGTGCTATTAAGGAAGCCAGGAGGTGGAGCATGGTTGAATATCATGGATTGCCGAGAGAGCTTTCACAACCGGGTAATACGGGACTGAAAGATGGCGTATATGCCGCCAGCTATTCGATTGCTGGTGCCAAGTCGGATGGTGTCCTTGTCAAACGCGGCAATTACATTTCCGGCGGTCAGGGCGGCATCGCATTTTTCGGGCGCACGTTTGGTGACGACTCGATAACCGTACATTTTGAGGTGCATTGCCACGGGGATAAGGCAAATGCAGTTTTTAATGGTGCCGACTCCGCTATTTTTGAACTGAATGGCCATTTGACGACTTCGGGCGCCCAGTTGCGCGGTATAGATGACTCTGGGCGTGAACTTTCATTGATGCTGCGGTTTCTCCGCTAGACGTTCCGTAGGGCCGCAAGCGTTCACGGCCTTATGAAATAGGAAAATGGCGTCAGAAATTGCCTTCCATCGTCATTTTTTCAGCGCAAGTAGTGACCATCGCCGACGGAAGGGATTTGGTAGAGACGATTGCAGGAGAGGCATATTAAGCACTCCGCAGCCGACGCGTCATTGCCGACTGTCCGTTTTCAGGCATTTTTCTCTTTGGGAGTGCAAAGACCGACTTTTGGCCTTCAAAGTCCGAAGGGCAGCATTATTCGACGTCACGGTTTAGCGCCTAGCTTGACAGGGTGTGTGTAATAACGGCGACTCCGGTCGCGAATACACACACTCATTGGATCGCCCGGAAATGTTGAGACGCAATCCGCTTTTCTTTGCCGCCATAACGATATTTGAAGCGCCAAAGCTTGGAGCCGTTTGGAGTGACTTCAATATAGAGACCGGCAGAAATGGCATTTTAGGGGCATGGTTGGGGGCATATGGGCCCATATGTCCCCAACCATGCCCCCCAAAGAGGCGGGATTGGCGGGGACAAATATGAACAGCAGCAAGCCATAGGGGACGATATACCGCAGATTTCTGCGGACTTGAAGGAAATTCGGGGGAAGTAAGAAAATAGGTGAATGGTGCCAGGAGAGGACTCGATTACTGTGATTATCTCTTTGTTATAAATACTTTAATTAAATTCGGTTTTTATCGAGGCCCCCAAAGTGGCCCCCACTTTAGGAATTCAGGAATGATTTGATGCCGAATAATGCATATTTATTAGTGAGATACTTATAACATTCAGGTCTCGTATGATCAATGACCCCAACTTCATGCCATGTCCACCCATATTATCGCTCCGCGCCTCTACCGCAGCACGAATTCTCTCGCTCATCGAGACCTCGTGAGGGTCCAGTATCTCCCAGCACATTTTGTACCGCTGAGCTCTAGGTTGTGTTGACATTCAGGATTCCCATATGTGCTGAAGTGTGATTCAAGCTTCTGGCTGGGATGGAGGTCAGCATGGATGGATCGACAGGAACTGAATGACAGCGTCTGGGCTCGGATAGAG
>JBFKAE010000008.1:0-42957 GCA_041621755.1 Sphingomonadaceae bacterium
AGTGGCGCGTCCGCTTCTGTCGGGTCAACAAATGCCGAATGCATCGCCCATGACTGGTTATTATCGGCTTCAAAGCCTTTCCAGACCAGAAGTTCATCGCTGCGAAGGCGCGGGAAATAGCACCATCGGTGTTTGTCATTCGGGCGGTAAAGACAAAATTCAAGCATCTCATCATCCCCCGCGTCCCGCTTGATTGCATCGGGCGCGATCTTTGTCTGATATTCGACATAGAGCGCGTCCACTTTGTCTTCGGCAGATACTGAACGAAGGTCAGCTAATGCCAGCGGCATATCCTGCCCCGGCCCCGACAGCGCTCGCCACGTCTGGTAGACGCAAAATCGCGAATATTGGGCGAATTCCGGGGCGGAGAGGTCAATGTCATGTTCCTTGAGCTGGATTTTGAGCGTGTTCAGCGTAAAATCGCTATGCGCCAGTTGCGCTGGCATCAGCGCCTTGGGATCACCCTGCAAACGCATCACCGGCGTCTGCTTGGCGATAACACGCCTGGCACCGGTCAATCTCTGAACAACCTGTTCCATCTCGCGTGGATAGACTGACCGGGTCTGTTCGGAATCGCGAAAGTTCGTCACGGCACTATTGTGTTTTATTACTGTAAACCCTTCGCGGTCGAGTGACAGTTCGCCGATCCGGTCCCAGACATTCTCAATCTCGACCTGGCGCGGCTCGATAACGATATTGGTTTTGGTCCGGTCGATAACATCCGACCAGGGGCGCTCATCCATTGCGCCCAGATAGTTGATCGTAGCAGACACGTTTTGAAGCGTGTCTCGCCCCTGGGCCATGGTAATCATTTCGGATTTCATTTTCTACACGCCTCCATGATGTAAGAATGAGAGCGATTAGCTATTTAGTCAACACTATGTTGACAAATCTATGTCTGGTGAAAGCGTTGGCAACGACAATCCCTGAGTATCAGACACCACTGAATAGATTGCACCGCCCTTGGCCACCGAAATAAAAATCCGGGACAACCCGTCTCCACCGAAACACAAATTGGTAACAACATGCCCATCGGGAACCGTCATTATGCCCGCAAGTTCACCATTAGAATCAAATCGATAGATTGCGTCCCCAAAGACCGAAGCTGCGTACACTCGCCCTCTCGAGTCCAGCGCAATCCCATCGGGAACCCCCTTGGGCAACTTCGCAAACTTGCGCCCACAGATCGGCTCACCGCCCTGCATATCAAACACAAGGATATGGCCAGTAGAGGTCTCGGCAACATAGAGCTGCTTTTCATCTTCTGAAAACGCAAGTCCATTGGGATAGAAAACGCTATCGATCTTGACTGCCAGCTCACCGGTAACCGGGTCAAAGCACCAGACACGTCCCGCCACGCTTTCATCTGAGATGGCTTCCCCTTTTGGGTCGGTGAACCACAAACGTCCTGAACTGTCGAACACCAGATCATTGGGCGCGTCGAATGGACCAGTCACACCTGTCTGGATAGTTCCTTCATAAAGCCTTTGCACAGAGGGTTTTGTTTCAGCACCGCCAGCCTGCGCAATCCAGATCGATCCGTCTGCTGCCTGCGCTAGGCCGTTCGGTCGACCACCAGCGTTATAGCTCTCAAGTATCTGACCATTATCCGGATCAAGTTCATAGACGAGGCCACGCGAAAGCCCGACGGCCATCAGCGTAGCTTGCTGCGTCCATAGCGGCCCTTCCGTAAAGCCAAGCCCCTTGATCAGACAAGCGTCTTCCCCGATTTTCTCATTTATCATTTGCAGGCCTGCCGCAGTGTTTGCCGATGCTGCGGATCCGCAACGCAGATGATCGCCTCGGCAAGATCCGTGGGTGCAAGACCGCGTAGATCCACCGAGCCGTGCTCTGTTACGAGAATGTCAATCTCTCCACTGGCCAGCGATGGCGGCGACACAGATATCTCCGGCACAATCCGTGACCTGCCCTTGGCAGTCGACGAAAGCACAACAATCGACAGCCCATCCGGGCTATTTACAGCTCCACGGGCAAAATCTGGAAGGCCTGCAATGCCGCTCATCCGTGTTCCAACCAGTTCAGAATTGGCTTGACCGAGCAAGTCCACTTCAAAGACCGAATTTACGGCCCGAAACGATTCAAGATTATTCAGAACCTCCGGCGCATGCGTGTACGTTGCCGGAAAAAGCTCAATCTCGACATGATCGTCCAGAAACTCATAAAACCGGGATGACCCAGCAGCCCCCGTGCCGACAATTTTACATGTCCTGTCAAGAGCGCCTGATAGCATCAGCCTTTCTACCCACTCCCCAACCTGACCGGTATGAATTTTCATTCCACGCCTGGTTTCGGCAATGCGCGCAAGCAAAGGTGGAAACCAGCGACCAATCCCGAACTCAAGTGTGGATCCATCAGGCAGCCACGGCAAAAGAGCATTTGCAATAGCAAGGTCTTCAGGAGTGGATGAATCTGTAATTGCAGTGGAATATGCGATTGGCCCATCACCAAGGATAAAGGCGGTTACGTTGGAAGCTGAAGGTATCAAGGACGCGGCCCCGGTGCGGGGCATATTCGAACTACATTCAAGCAGCACCCGATCTGCCTTCGAAACTGCGGGCATTATAAAATCAAGCGAGGTGCCCAGCGAATAGGCGCCACCTGCTTCGGGCGCAGCCTTTGCAAACGCAAGGTCGATCGTACTTTCACTGGATGCAAATCGTGTGGCCGCCGCATATAGCGTCTGCCGCATGTATTTCGCATTATGCTTCTCCAGTCCCTCAACCGTACCCAGTGGCCCCGAAGGATAGAACGCTTCAATATTGACACCCGGCAATTCAGGAATCTCGCGCAGCAGTAATCCAAGAAACAAGGTGCTGCCCTGCAAGCGGTCGAGATGTTCGGGCAACGCCGACAGCAAGGCATGTGGCGTTGCCGCCCCTTGGCCAAGAACGATTTTCTGACCGGGCCATAGTACGCTTGTGAGCGCATCATGAAGCTGATCGAGGCTCACGCGCTCTCTCCTTTCGCCCAGTAAAGAGCGAGCCAACGATAGTTGTCAACACATTGTTGAATTAATGACAAGATTGCCCTATCACATCCGGGCTCCCCCTGAGGGAACAGGGCAGTAAGCGTACGCGCGTTAAACGTCATAAACTGTTGACCGTATTCGCGGTTTTCCAGTTCCATGGCCGCATCTCGTCAAAGCGGTAGGCGGAGTATCCGTCGGCCATGCGCTGCAGCAGATCAGCGATGTAGGCTTAGGGCACGACCCCAATGAGCTTGGCCGTTACAACCAGCGAGGCGACCGTAGCCGAGCGTTCGTCACCGCTATCACTACCGGCGAACAGGTGACTATTGTCGTCAAGCGGTGTCGCAGATCCGTCGCCTTGCCCCTCCTCACAAAACTTGCGCCGCGTGTACGCCTAGCAGGCCGCGAGCACGATATCGCCATCACCGGTCAACTATCGATCCCATTACGCCGCGCCACGCTCGCAACGAATGCGCCTGGCACCACGCAGTCGTCGAAGCTCACTGCATTTGCCAATGGCCTTACCCCGAGCAGCATTTCAAACCTGCTTTCGGTGCTGTTGCCTTGGCGCCCGAGACATGGGGGCCAAGTCGACCCCCACGCGCCGGTGCTGACTGAAATCCATCAATAGCCAACACCCCTCAGGCTGAGGCGGAATCATCCCCTAAACCAGAGATTCAAATCGCCCTTCCCGCTACCGCGCCTCGGCGAACCGCGCTGCCGCCGTCGCCAGCGTGGCGCGCGTACACCTATAGCTCAATGCAACGTCGGCAAGCTCTGCGCGCGTGCCGTCGGTGCGGATGAAGCTGCCGGTGTTCAAGGCTTCATCGTGCCCCGTCTCTGTCAGTCGTCTAGCAATGCGCCCGCCAAACCCGCCATAGCCGCCCAGAACGAAGATCAGACTCACATCTGCCAGCCCTTCACACCGCTTCGCGCTGCGCGGATGCACCCATCGCGCCGGGAATGGCCGAGGCAAGCCCAAGCGGTGTCAATGGATCGCCAATCAGACCACTCACCATCGCAGCCTGAATCCATGTCGCCGGCCACAGCTTCGACAATGGCCCGACGATCCGGTCCCTGACGAACGGCAGGATATGGCTGTCCGATTGATAGACGGGGGTGAACAGCGCAGTCAGCCACTGATAAAGGTGGACATGCCTGCGTCGCAAACGGACCGCCATGCGGAGCGCATCGCCAACCTCGTCATGCTCCCGCAGCGCAAGTGCAAGCGCATAGGCGTCGAGCAATGCCATGTTCGCGCCCTGACCAAGTTGCGGGCTCGCCGAATGCCATGAATCGCCGATGTGGATCATCCCGGTATCCGCCGGTTTCTCAAGCGTGCGATGCGCGTAGCGGGCAAAGCTCAGCCGATCTGGCGTATCGATCTGATCGAGAAAGACGCGCGTTGCTGGCCAGAGACTTTCCACCTCGCGCTTCCACACGTCGAGCCCGGCCTCCCGCCAGGCATCCAGCCGGTCGGCACGCAGCGACCAGAAAAAAGCTGTTTGCGGTCGCGCCGCATCCGATGGGATGCCGATCGGCAGGACGCCGGCCATGACGCTCGCCGCGCGATAACGCTGCTCCAGCGCCGCCCCGTCGAAATGATGATCGCCGTCGGGCCAGTCGAGACTGGCCCATAACGCGCCATAAGCAAGTTCGCGTCCAGTCGGAGTGGCAAGCGCCGAACGTGTGCCGAGCGCATCGACGATCAGATCAAACGGGCCAGCCCGCTCGCCTCCTTCAAAAACCAGTTGCCGCCGGTTACCTGCCAGCGGTGCGCTGTCGATAATCGTCCGACCGGTCTCAATATCAATTCCTGCATGCCTGACCGCCGCGTGCAGACAGGTGAACAGGGCGGCACGGTGAATGCCGATCCCGCAGATATCCGCACGGCCAAGCGCATGATAATGCACATCCAGCACTGTACGTCCGCTTACCCCGGCCTGTCCGAACAGACGGCTGATCCGCGCGCCATGGCGCGCAATCTCACCATCCAATCCCAAGGCTTTCAGCACCGCCATACCGGTCGGCTGGATCATCAGGCCCGAGCCGATAGGCCGCGGCGCTTCGAAGCGTTCGAACACCGTGACATTGTGGCCGTCGCGTTTCAGCATAAGCGCCGATGCCAGTCCGGCAGGTCCGCATCCCGCTACAGCAATATCCAGTGCCCGCATGTCCGCCCATTAGCCGATATGGAATGATTAGCCAACGCTCATCGCCCTGATCAAGGAACACATCTCGCTGATATCGCGTCAAAGTTTCTCTGTTCCGACTTTATGGATTCCACCCGCACATGCGTGGATTTGCGCCGCAAATGCAGAGTACTGACGTACTGATGACGCTTTTTAGTCTGGTTCGCCGCGCTATTTTTCCTGTTTAACAGGGAAGATCACACAGAGACCGGTTTGCTCGGGACTGCGTCCACCATGTCGGGGACGATGGTCATGATCGATTCTGCGGGCTGCACGCTGCGCCTGCCAGCGTCTCGCGCGTGGTCATGAAAATCAGCTCGGGATTGTCGCCCAGCGTTTCGGCAAGCGTCCGGTTCTCCAGCACTTCGGGCCGCTGGATCAGAACACGCAGGCCCCGTATCGATGACACTGCCGGGTGAGCATATGACAGCACCTGACGATAGTAGGAGAGGCAAGTCAATATATTGATTTATTTCAATTTTAATATTTAGCGCCGTGCATCCGAAACAATGTCGCATATTACCTGAAGCGATTGATGTTGGTGGTCCAAGGAGCCCCCAAGAACGCGGTTGTGCGACAAAACACTTTCCAAAATGAAACTTAAAATACTTCTGGCGGGACACGCCTGTCGTCACTGGACATTATCGTCGAATCTGCTTTTAATGCTATTATAATAAAGATGATAATAATGGAGCGGGTTCGTGGGGTGGATTATAACGGCGCTGCCGGCGCGCCTGGCGGGGCTTCTGCTTGTTGGACTTGGCGGGTCGCTCGGCTGGTGGGGCGGGACGCTCGTATTTCTGGGCGGTTCGCTCTATTACATCTCAGCCGGGATCGCGCTCATCGTTGCTGGCGGACTGTTCTGGCTTCATCGCCGCGCAGGCTACTGGCTTTATCTCGTCACACTATGTCTGACCCTCGTCTGGGCGCTTTTTGAAACCGGGTTTGACCGCTGGGGCCTGATGGCGCGTTTGCTCGGACCGCTTCTGTTATTATTGGTGCTAAGCCCAATTGCCATCGCTCTAAAACCCATGCGCTGGGAAGGCGAGCGCTTTGGACCCCGTGTTTTTATCGGGTTTACCACTTTGCTGATCGCGCTGCTTGGCGCGGGATGGTTTGGAGTGCGCGATATCGCTCCTGACGCCAAGAGCAACACAAAGCAGGTTGCAGCGGTCAGGGACGGCGGCTGGCCCGGATATGGTGGCGACTGGCATGCCGACCACTACAGCCCTCTTGACCAGATCACGCCCGCAAATGCGCCCGGCCTCGAACAGGCATGGACGCTCCGGCTCGGCGGGCTTGATGACCTTGGTCATAATAGCCGCTTCACAGCCATGCCGCTTGCCGTCGACAACACGCTTTATCTTTGTGATCCGCGCAATGTCATTGTCGCAATCGATGCGACGACCGGTAAAGAACGCTGGCGGCACGACCCGAAAAGCGCCGCTTCAAAAGTGCCTTCGATTGTCTGCCGCGGTGTATCCTATCATCGTTCAAAAGACACTGGCGTCTGCGCCGCGCGCATTCTTGAAGGCACGCTCGACGCGCGACTGATTGCCGTGGATGCAGAAACCGGTATGCCTTGCGCAAACTTTGGCGAGGCCGGAACGGTTGATCTGCTAAAAGGCGTCGCATCGCACTTCGACGGCTATTATTACGCGACCTCGCCGCCCACCATTATCGGCGACCTTGCGGTCATCGGCGGCTATGTCATCGACAATCAACGGCTTGACCCGGCGCGCAGTGTGGTTCGCGCCTATGATGTGACCACTGGCGCGTTGCGCTGGGCATGGGATGCAGGCGCGCGGCCTGACGCGGTCGCAGAGGCCGCTGAACAGCTTTATTCGGCTGGCAATCCCAATGCCTGGGCGGTGTTCAGCGCCGACCCCGAACTTGGACTTGTCTTCATCCCGACCGGCAACAGTTCGCCCGACTTTTACGGTGGTCTGCGTACCCCTGCCGCGGAACGTTTCGGTACTTCAATCGTCGCGCTCGACGCAAAAACCGGCACGGTCCGCTGGTCGTTTCAGGCGGTTCACCATGACCTGTGGGACTATGACATGCCCGCACAGCCCGCATTGATCGATTTTCCGATAAATGATGGGACCGCGCCTGCACTCGCCGCGGCAACAAAAACCGGCCAGATTTTCATTCTCGACAGGCGTACCGGCAAACCGCTTGCGCCGGTCGAGGAGCGTCCCGTCCCGCCATCACCGCTTACCGATGAAACCGCTGCGCCCACCCAACCTTTTTCGGTCGGACTGCCATCCTTCGCCGGAGCACCTGTTGAAGAGCACACATTGTGGGGCGCAACACCGATCGACATGCTGCTCTGCCGTCTGCAATTCCGGAAATTGCGATATGAAGGCGATTATACAACCCCCTCGCTCAACCCCTGGCTGTTCTCGCCCGGCACATTCGGGGCGATCAACTGGGGCGGCATCGCTATCGACCGTGACAAAAAGCTGATGATCGTCAACAGCTCCCACATGCCCTTTGTCGGCCAGCTCGTCCCGCGCAGCGAAGCCGACGCCGCAGGCGCAAAGCCTTACGATCCAGACAAAGGACGTTCTGTTCGCCCCGCCGAGGGCGCGCCCATGCCTCCGATGGCGATGAAGGGGACACCCTATGCGCTGCATCTGCGGCCGTTCCTCTCTCCGATTGGCTTCCCCTGCACCGCGCCACCCTGGGGAGAGATCGCCGCTATCGACCTCAACAGCCGTGCGCTCGCATGGAAGCGCCCGTTCGGAACAACGCGCGGTTTGGCGCCCTTCAATCTCGCTTTGCCCGTGGGCATTTTCAATCTCGGCGGTGCCATGACAACGGCGGGCGGGGTGACTTTTATCGGCGCAACGACAGACAGTTATTTCCGTGCCTTGGAGACAGCCACCGGCCGCGAATTGTGGCGCGCCGCGCTCCCTGCAGGCGGACAGGCGACCCCGATCAGCTATGCGGCCCGCGATGGTCGTCAAATGGTTGCCATTGTCGCCGGCGGTCATGGCTCGCTGCGTACACCGCGCGGTGACTATCTCGTCGCCTACGCACTTCCAAAAGATCAGATCAAGGACAATGGACGATGACCGACTGGAATGCACTCTACGCCGACCGCATGCAGGGGGTTGTCGCATCAGATATTCGCGAGCGCATGAAGCTCCTCGACGCAAAAGAGATCATTCACCTTGGCGGTGGCCTGCCCGACCCCGACATCTTCCCCTATGAACCGCTTGCTGCCGCATCAAAGGCGATCTGGTCCGATCCGGCGCGGGCACGCACTGCGCTGCAATATGCGCCCAGCGAGGGCTATGCGCCTTTGCGGCAGTGGATCGCCGATTATATGACAGCCCACGGCTCGCCGTGCGGCATCGACAATATCGTCATCACCAACGGGTCGCAGCAGGGGCTGGATTTTACCGCAAAACTCCTGCTGTCGCCCGGCGACACGGCGATGGTTGAAATCCCCAGTTTCATCGGTGCCCTGCGCGCTTTCGATGCCTATGAACCACGCTATATCGGCTTGCCGGAGCATGCAGACGACTGGCAGGCGTCGCGGCTTGGGGACGCGAAATTCTGCTATATCGGTCCGGATTTTCGAAATCCCACCGGCACAACCATGACGCTTGCAGAGCGCGAAGCCCTGCTCGACCTTGCCGATGCAACCGGCATGGCGCTGATCGAGGACGGCTGTTACGAGCAGCTCCGTTACGCGGGCGAGGATATACCCTCATTGCTCTCTTTGGCGATTGCACGTCACGGCGATATCGAAAAGGTTCCTGTGCTCCACACCGGCACGTTTTCCAAGACCATCGCGCCGTCGTTGCGCATCGGCTGGATCGCCGGGCCAAAAGACGCGATCCGCAAGCTGGTGCTGATCAAGCAGGCAAGTGACCTTGCGACCAGCGCGCTCAACCAGATGCTGCTTCTTGATGTCGTGAAGTCGCACCTCGATGCATCAATCGAAACCGCCTGCAACGTCTATCGTGAACGCTGCAATTCAATGCTCGCGGCGCTGGCTGACTTTATGCCGGACGGTGTAAGCTGGACGCATCCTGAAGGTGGTCTTTATGTCTGGGGCGAGTTGCCAGAGGGTCTTGACGGCACACGCTTTGCCGAACGCGCTTTGCTTGAACATTCGGTCTCGATCATCTCGGGCGCGGCTTTTTATCCTGCAGGCGCGCAGAACGTCACGTTGCGTCCCGGCACCTTCCGGCTTAGCTTTTCGATGATCCCGGCGGACAAGGCCCGCACCGGCGTCGAGCGGCTCGGCACCCTCATCAGCGACATGATGGCGACATAAAAAAAACGGCGCTGCCATCAAGACAGCGCCGTGGGTTCAAGGGTTACCCCCCAAAGTTCAGAACGAATAGCGCAGCGTCGCCCCGTACATGCGCGGTTCGTTATAGATGCGCTGGTTAAGGCCAAGGCTGGAATTGATCAGCGATGCGCCGCCGACTTTGTACGTCGTATCGGTCAGGTTGGTGACGAAGACGCCAAGGTCGAACTGGCTGTCGAACACTCGCGCCCAGTCGAGGTGCAGATCGATTGCATTGGTTGGCTTCTGTTCGCTCTCGCCATCGAACACATTGCTGCCGTCGGGAAGCGTGATGAACGGCACTAAGCCGAGGATGATCCCGCTCTTGTGCGCCCAGTTCGCCGACAGCGTGATCTTGCCGGTATCTTCGGGCACTGGCAGCGTCCAGCTCACATTGACGTTAACCTTGTGCTTTGGCGTGAACGGGAAGATGCGCCCGCCCTGCGATGTCGGTGCATTGGTCACGGGATCGCGGCGCGAATAGTCGAGGAACTCGCCATATTTCGCGTCCGTATAGGCGTAGGAGAACAGCAGGCTGATATCGCGCGTCGGTGCCAGCGTGACATCGGCTTCCAGCCCCTTGATCTTGGCCGAGGACGCATTGACCAGTGCACTCACATTCTGCGTGCCGACCCCGAACGTCTGATTGAGCTGCGCATCGTCGAGCCACTGATAATAAGCGGCGATATTGGTCCGGACGTTCCAGTCGCCGACTAGAAAATCGGACTTCAGGCCAAGCTCGACGTCGCGCACCGTTTCGGGCTGGTAGGAAAACAGCGAAAGCGCATTCGGTATCGGCGGGTTGGCAAGCAACACCGGCGCGGCAAGCGGGTTGTTGCCACCGGCGCGATAGCTTTGCCGATGGGCGACATAGATCATCGTCTCTGGCGTGATCTTGTAGTCGAGACCGATCGTATAGGCGTCGCTGTTTGCCTTGGCGGAGAACTCCGCTCCGCAGACATCGGCCTGGGCAGGGTTGGGAACCACCGTACCGGTTGCACCCGTGGAGCAGCGCCCGTTTGCCACCTGATAGAGCGTCAGATCGCGCCGGTCGTGCGTCCAGCGATAACCGGCCGTCAGCGTCAGCCCTTCAAGTGATCCTGCAAACGAATAGCCGACATTGGCGAAAATCGCGCGCGATATATCGTCAATATACTGGTTAACGTCGGTTGTGGATCCGAACACCGAGGAGATGTGCGTATAATTCGCCGCCGGGGTTTTTAAATCCGCACCGAACAGGCCAACGATGAACTTCAGGCGGTCATCAAGGAACTGTCCCTGAAGCTGTAGCTCTTCGGAAAACTGCCGGATGTTGAGCGTATAGGGCGCCTCAGGATCACGCGCGTTACACGTCGCCGCATTGGCGCAGGCGTCGAAATGCAGGATCGTCAGGTCCGACCCGTCATAATCGAAGCGGTTGACCTGCTTGAACCGTCGATAGCCGAATATGTTTTTCAACGTCAGATTTTCATTGAGCACGAGCGTGGTGACGTTGGAAATGCCAAGCGACCGCTTGCGGTCATGGCCCGCGACATTGCTGAACGTCGTCCGCTCACCCGCCGCTTCCTGCTTGGCAAGCGCGGCCTCGACCGTGCCGCCGAACAGGAACGGGATCAGCGCCGAAGAATTGACGGCTGCCAGAAAGTTCGAGCTACCGTTCGTCGTCGAACGGAAAATGTCGGCGACCATCAGGTTTGAAAAACTGCTCGACGGTTCAAACAGTACTGACGCGCGACCACTGAAAAAGCCGCGATCATCCTGATCCTTCCCGGTGGTGACATTCTGCGTGAAACCCTCTCGCTTCAGTCCCTTTGCGGCAAGGCGGATACGCAAAGCATCGGTCATCGGCAGATCGAGCGCCGCTTCAAGCCCGCGATTGCTGAAATTGCCAAGCTCTCCCATGACATAGCCACCAAATTCAGTCCCCGGGCGGCGTGGCTCGAACAAAACGGCACCACCTGTCGAGTTGCGCCCGAACAGCGTACCCTGCGGCCCTTTCAGGACCTGAACATTCTGCAGATCATAATAATAGCCTGGACCGCCACCATCGCCGATTGGCAACGGGACTTGTGCGAAATAGGCAGGAACCGTGACTTGCTGACCGGAAATCGACGCGCCCGACCCTGAATGCCCACGCATGACATAATTTTCTTCATCGCGGCTGCTCTGCGCGGATGTCAGTGCAGGCACAATTTTCGACAGGTCGACGGCGTTCTGGATGCGCCGGCTTTCCAACGCGTCTCCCGAAAACGCCTGTATGGCGACCGGCACGCTTTGCAGCGCTTCTTCGCGACGACGGGCAGTAACAACAATATCGGCGATACCGGATCGGTTCGCGGTCGTATCCTGTGCCGCGCTGTCCTGACTCCATGCCGGAGCGCTGAAAGCTTGCAACGCAACGGCGCCGAGTAGAAGATAATTATGTTTTTTCATGGTCTTCCCTTCCCTGTTTTTCTTGTTTCGCGCATGTCTTGTCGTGTGTCGGGACGCGCGGAATCCCTCACTCGTTCAGCCGCGGAGCAATCAGCCCTCCGTCGATTGGCACTGCGGCACCTGAAATGTATGAAGCATCGTCCGAGAGCAGAAAGGCGATCGCCTTGCCAAACTCGTCGAGCCTGCCGACCCGGTCGAAATGCGACAGCTTGTCGAGATAGGCCTGACGTTCTGCTGTGCGGCTCGGGTGCGGCGGATTGCCCAGCACCACCGCGTTGATATTGACGCCATGCCGCGCAACTTCCTTCGACACTGAGCTGACGAGGGCATGCAGCGCCAGCTTGCCCGAGGCATAAGCACTTCCCGATTCTTGACCGAGCACAGCCGAAATCGAACTGACGCAGACAATCTTGCCATAGCCACGCGCGACCATGCCGGGCAGCAGGGCGTGCAGCAGCATCGCCTGTGTGAAAAAGTTCATCTCGAAAATCGCCCGGAAGTGCGCGAATTCAGACGTCGCGAACTCGCCCCACGGGATCATTGGCGGGCCGCCACCGGCATTGTTCGCCAGCAGGTCGACCTTGCCATGTGCCGCCGTTGCGTCAGCGACGAAGCGTCCGATAAAATCCTCTTCCATGACGCTGCCAATATGCGTTGTGACACTAACACCATGCGCTCTTAGCGCCTCGGCGGCTTCCGACAGCCGCGCTTCATCGACATCGTTGAGCGCAAGGTCACAGCCACCTTTGGCAAGCTCGGTCGCGGTCGCCGCGCCAATCCCGCGCCCCGCGCCCGTAACAACCGCAACGCGACCGGCAAACCGGCTCACGCAGCCTTCCTCGCGCGCGGGTCAGAAAACATCGGGTTGGCGGCATTGTTGGTCCAGATCTGGTGACGCGTGAAACGCCACTGGCCGGTCGCCTTGCTGAAGCTGAACAGATACGTGCCTTCGTGCAGGCCGTGGTGCCAGTCGCCATCCTCCTGACCGACCAAAGCCATCTGATAATGGCAAAGCGCCCAGGCGTTCTGATTATCGTCGGCGATGCGGACGACCTGGGTGCCGATCAGGTGACGAATTTCAAGACCTTCGATCTTCGACAGGTCGCGCGGCGGTGCGACGACACCTTCGCGTCGGGGCAAAGCGGGTTTTGCATGCAGGCCAATCAGGTTGGCGCGGCCCTTGACGGTTTCATCGAGCGTGCCCTTCATCACACGCTCGATATTCTCGTCGTATAGCACCTCAAGAACGTCCCAGTTGCGACTGTCGCAGGCAAAGGCATATTCGTTGATCATTTCCTGAATGCGCATCTTGTCGGACAGGAACTGGACCTGTTCCTCGACCGTGGCGCGTTCGCGTTCGACTGCGGGGGTCAGTTCACGCCAACAGGCATAGGCATCGTACAACATTAATCACTCCTTCTTGGAATTTGGTGTGTATGTCAGGATCAGATCGGCCCGCCGCGCCCTCCCGCAACGTTGATCAGCTCGCCATTGATGAAACCGCCATCCTCGCTGCATAAAAACGCGGCAGTGGCGGCAATTTCCTCTGGCTGGCCAAGACGGCCGACCAGCGACAATTTGGACATGAAGGCGATTTCCTGTTCGGATCGGTTGCGCTTCATAAGTGGCGTGAGAATCGGCCCCGGCGCGATGCAGTTCGCGCGAATGCCCTGCGCGGCATGATCTATGGCAAGTGATTTGGTCAGCGCGATCACGCCACCTTTTGCTGCGACATAGGCCGGGTTACGCCCCATGCCCGAAACACCGGCACCCGACGAGATATTGACGATGGAGCCACCGCCCGCCGCCGCGATCGCGGGGATCGCGGCCCGGCACATCAGGAATGTAGAGGTGAGGTTGAGACGGACCCAGAAGTCCCACTCCTCTTCCTCATAATCGACAACAGTCTTGCCCGGGCGGCTGCCGCCGACAACATTGACAAGAAAGTGCAAGGCACCGAACTTTTCGCCCGCCAGCGCCACGGCGCGCCTGACGTCCGTGTCCGACGTAGCGTCCGAATGCAGCGTCACAATGTTGGAAAGACCCTGCGCCGTTTCAGCAAGTCCGGCATCATCAATATCGGTCGCAATGACCTTTGCGCCGCGCTCGGCGAACAGTCTTGCCGTTGCCTGACCGATCCCCGCACCAGCGCCTGTGATCAGAGCCACCTTATCCGCCAGCTGCATGTGTACCGCCTCCCCAGGTCAAGGAGGCCACACACTGCCGTTCGCCGCGATAGACCTATCGCGCCTCTCCGACAGCAACCCTCCCCAGTTCACTTTATTTATCTTAGTATGATTGCTATCTATTATATAATAGTCAAGACAGGTAATTCATTTTTTCCGGCGCAGCCACATCACAATGGCCGCGATTCCAAGCGCACCTGCCGATACGAGGAACGCATTGTGAATACCGACCGCCGCGCGCAGCGGCGTCATGATCAGCGGATTGAGAAAATCGGCGATATAGAGCACGGTGAATTCAAGTCCGATGGCGCGCGCTCGTATTTCGGCAGGCACGCGGTTGAGCAAGATGCCGCCAATGTGTGGCGGGATCATGCCGCCGCCGCCGCCCGAAAGGATCGCGCCGACGATCAGCATTGGCAAGTTGCTGGCAAAACCGATCGTTGCAAGCCCTGCGGTCATCATTATGGTGAACATGATCTGCACACCGCGTTCGCCGAGCTTGGCATAACAGCGTCCGTAACTGCCGCCGAAAACCCCGCCCGCCAAAACACCTGACGCAATCACCACCGACCGCACGAAAGGGCTGTCATAACCATCTTCGCCCAGCAGAAACGAAAGCTGGATCGACGTCATGAAATAGCCCACGAACAAAAACATCGCGAGCGCATAGATTGGCCAGAGCTTTATCAACGGACGCAGCGACTCGCGCTCTTCGCGCTGCACCGTGCGGCCAACGCCCTTTGGCAACCCGCCAAGCGTCAGGAAAAGTACCAGAAAAGCCATGATGTAGAGCAGAAACGGCGCGCGCCACCCGCCCGCTTCGGCGAGTACACCCGACATCAGCAGGCCGCTGACGGCAAACACGCCAGCCACCGCACTTTGATAGCCAAGCAAGCGTGCGCGGGCGACGCCTTCAAACCATGCGCCGACAATCGTACCAATCGCCGTACCGACATGGGCAACGCAAAAGCCGAGGAAAAAGCGCGATAGGAGTAGCGCCGCGAGATTTTCCAGCGCGTAGCCACTGACGCCAAGCACGCCATAGCCAAGCAAAGCCGCCACCATCACCGGCTTTGGCCCCCATCGTTCGACAGAAAGCCCGCCGATAATGCCGCCCAGGATGACGCCGATTGCAGGCATGGTAAGGATCATCTGCGCAGCAAAGGCCCCGCCGCTGCCACCACCAAAGTGCGTAGCGATCGTGGGCAGAACCGGTCCCAATGCAGCAAACATCAACGCCATCAGCGGCGCACCGCCAAGCAGAACTACCCGCGCAACGCCGCCGCGCCACCCCGTCGGTATGCCGACAAACGCCAGTGTCGTTTCCCTGTTCATAATCCCCCCACGCTTTTTATCATTATTAACTTAATAACAAAAAGCGCAAGCTTGAACGCGCGCGTAACTTGACGGACTGTTTTAGAATCGCGGATTCACGACACTTGATCTCGGATGTCCGTGAAGACTTCTGGATCGATTCGCGCTCATGCACATGATGCCCACCCCCTCCTCCTGCGCCATCAAGCACATTGCGGGCGGGCCAAGCGCCAACTCAACCCGTTGAATCGCGCGCGTCTTTTGAAGAAATACCCATTTTTGCGTTCTTGTGCTTGACCACACTCGATATTTTTCTATTATATAAAAGATATCAAGTTAAGGAGAATAAGATGCCCTTGGGACACAGTCGGCTGATCTCAGCAGACAGCCATTTCAACGAACCCGGTGACCTGTTCACAAAACGCGTGCCCGAAAAGTACAAGGATCGCTGCCCTCGTATGGAAAGCTTTCCCGAGGGCGACGGCTGGCTTTTTGAAGGCCTTGAAGGCCCGCGCAACTTTGGCTGGAACGCCTGTGCAGGCCTGCCCCCCGAAGATATGAAAGCGTGGATGCGCTTTGACGACATGCGCAAGGGTGGTTGGGATCCCGCTGAGCGTATCAAGGAGCAGGACCGCGACGGTGTCAGCGCCGAAGTCATGTATCCGACCCCGTCGATTCAGGCTGCAATCGCGCTGGTCGAGGACGAGGAATTCCACCTTGCGCTTGTGCGTGCCTATAATGACTGGGTCTCCGAATATGTAGCCCATGACCCCAGCCGCTTCTGCGGTCTTGTCTATCTGCCGAACCGCGGCGGATCGAAGGTCGCGGTCGAGGAAATGAACCGCGTGCTTGGGCGCCCCGGTATGCGTGCCGTCATGGCGCAGGCCTATCCGGACGGCACCACTGTCATGTCCGAAGAACAGGATTATCTCTGGGCTGCCATTCACGAACGTGACGTCAGCTTCAACATCCACGTCGCACTTGGCATCTACAAACCATCACCGCACAAAGCCAAACTGCCCGGCTATGGCCGCTTCTTCGATGCGCCCAACCGCTGCATCGAGTTTGTTTTCAACGGCGTGTTCGATCGATTCCCCAATCTGAAGGTCGCCTTTGCCGAGGTCGACTTTGGCTGGGTGCCTTATGTCAAGGAGCAGATCGACAACAACTACCAACGCCTTGAGAAGGTCAACCATTTCGGTCTTAACCGTCTGCCATCGGAATATATCGATGAGCATTTCTATTTCGGTTACATGACCGACAGCTTCGGGCTGAACAACCTCAATTCGATGAACCCTGAACGGGTGTTGTGGTCGACCGACTATCCGCACATCAGCGCCGATTATCCCTATAGCTGGCGTACGATCCAGTCTTCGATGTCGGGTGTGCCTGCCAACGTGAAGGCCGACATTTTGCACCGCAACGCTGAAAAACTCTATGGATTCAAGGCACTTGAAAGCAAAAGCGAGGGCAAGCCGAAACTCGCCGTCGCCTAACACATCGACTGCTTCGTCCTGTTACCAGGGCGCGTTCTTGAAAAAGGACGCGCCCTGCTTGGTCTTAAGGCAAGTCACCCATTTCAATCTCCTGACCGTTTTCCCGCCAGGATTGCATACCCCCATCGAGAGCGATGGCGCGCGTAAATCCAAGATCACGAAGCGTTGCCGCAGCAAGCGTCGATATCTTTCCATAGTCGCAGACAGCCAAAATCTCGACTCCGGGGTCGGGGAATTGTTCGTTCACCGATAGTTCGAGTTGACCGCGTGGGATATTGATTGCGCCGGGGACATGCCCCATTTGATAGGCCGCATGCTCCCTGACATCGAGCACGACAAAATCATTTGGCCGCGACGCCACACGTCGGCTCAACTCTTCAAGCGACATGAAGGCGATGCCATCTGATGCGTCGGCGAGCAGCTGCTGGACGCTCTTTCCGCCAGATATATTGGTGCGCAGCGCTTCTGTGAGATGCGTTGGCGCGGACAGGTTGAGACTGTTCATCATGCTCACGAATTCGGCGCGTTCCACTTTTTGCAACCTTGGGTTATTCACCCTCTCCTGCCTTATGGTTGAATGCCCCAACCCCTTATAGTCGTGCGCCGGATAGACCAGTATATCATCATCGAGCTTCAACAATTTTCCAAACAGACTGTCGTGAAGCTGCTCGGGATCCCCCGTCGGCAGATCGGTGCGACCCGTGCCACCGATCAGCAACGCATCACCGGTGAAGACGCGGTCGTTGACAAATATGCTCATCGAATCTTTCGTGTGCCCCGGCGTATAAAGGATCTTCAGACGCAATTCGCCGAGCGCCAGCATCTGGCCGTCTTCGACATGCAGATCAACATCGGGCGCAGGGCTTTCCCGGTGTGTGACGAGTTGTGCATTCAGTTCGGTTTTCAGTTTGCGAGCAGCTGAAAAATGGTCGGCATGCGTATGCGTCTCGATAATATATCTGACCCGCAGTCCCTCACGATTCACGATCCCGATATAGTGATCGAGCTGGCCAAGCGCCGGGTCGATTATGACCGCCCCGCAGCATTTCTTGCAGCCTACGATATAGGATTTACAGCCTTCGCCATCCAGTACCTGCTCAAAAAACATGGCATTGCCTCCACGCCGATTGGCCCGTTCGCGCCTCTACCCCTACATAATGAACTATGGCTAGGATCGGAACCCCGGGTAGCTTCCAGCGTTGGTAGGGTATGTGCGGCGCAAGCAGGAGCAAAACCCATGCAGGATAACGTATACAAGGTCGTCGAAGTCGTTGGCTCATCCAAAGAGAGCATCGAAAGCGCAATTGAGAATGCCATCGGGCGCGTCCACAAAAGCTTGCGGCATCTTCGCTGGTTTGAGGTGACAAACACGCGCGGCTATGTCGAAAATGGCAAAATCATGCACTATCAGGTGGCACTGAAGGCCGGATTCACGCTGGAAGACGATTAAGCGCCTCTCGCATAGCGCTCCGCCAGAATAGCGCAGATCATCAACTGCGTCTGGTGGAACAGCATCATCGGCACGAGGAGCGTATAGATCCAGAAGATACGAATCGAGATGCCTATGCTCAAACCCTGTGTATTTGGGAGGCGCGGCGCGCAGCGTTCCGGGCAAGCGCGTCAGACGTCGAGGCTGATTTTCCGCAACGCTTCAACAAAAGGCGGCGCGCTCTGCGCCATCGTCTCTGCCTTCAGGCCGTATATGAATCCAATTTTGCGCCGCACGTCGAAGCCGGCAAGCCGTGGGCGTGCAACACCTTCTGCCCGATGACTTTCCGGCGCAACGGTGAGACCAAGACCCGCAGCAACCATTTTCATCACCCGGTCATCCTCCGTCGATCGATAGGCGAAAAAAGGCCGAACACCGCGCTCGGTGAAATAGCGACTGGTCTCCGACAGCGCCTCGCAATGGCGCCGCACGATCATCACCTCGTCCGCCAGATCCTCGGCCGCGATCACGCCCTGAGTGGCAAGCGGATGCGCCTCTGTCAGTGCAAGCGCATAGCCCTCTTCCCACAACGGCTCTTCCAGAAAGCGATCACCGCCCCGCCCGACCAGACTCAGGGCCACATCAACACGCCCGCGTGCGACATGCTGCGCGAGCTGACGTTCGCTGCCCTCGACAATTTCGACCGTGCCCGCCGCCCCGTCCAGATGCACCATGGCCACCGCGCGTGCTACAATTTCGGATGATATCGTCGTCAATATACCGACCCGTATTTGCTGCACTGGCTCGTGTCCACGCAGCGCAGCCTCAGCAATATTGAATTCACTTTCAATACGGCGTGCGTGGGACAAAAAGCGTGTCCCGGCATTGGTCAGGTGTACACGCTGGCTGCTACGGTTGAACAATCGCGCGCCAAGCTGGTCCTCAAGCTTGGCGATCCCTACCGAAAGCGTTGGCTGTGTCACATTCACCTGCGCCGCGGCACGAGAGAAATTGCCATTGTCGACAACAGCCAGAAAATAGCGGATGAGGTAACGATCAATCATAGATACTATCTATGATATAAGTACAAGTCTTTCAATTTTTCTTTATCATGCATCTGCGCTATGAATTGCTGCTCTGGTGGAGGACAGCATGACAATTGCCACAATGGATTTCGCTTTGGGCGAAACCGCGGACATGATCCGCGAAACGACCCGACGCTTTGCAGACGAGCAGATCGCGCCACTCGCCGCGAAAATCGATGCCGACGACTGGTTCCCCGTTGAGCTTTGGCCGCAAATGGGTGCACTTGGTCTGCACGGCATCACGGTCGAGGAAGATCAAGGAGGACTTGGCCTTGGCTATCTTGAACATGTCATCGCGGTCGAGGAGGTCTCGCGCGCATCGGCGTCGATTGGTCTGTCTTATGGTGCGCATTCAAACCTTTGCGTCAATCAGATCCGTCGCTGGGGCAGTGACGCGCAAAAAGCAAAATATCTGCCCAAGCTGATTTCGGGCGAACATGTCGGCTCGCTCGCCATGTCGGAAGCTGGTGCCGGGTCCGACGTTGTCTCGATGAAACTGAAAGCCGAAGCCAAGGATGACCATTATGTCCTCAACGGCACAAAATTCTGGATCACCAATGCCGCCTATGCCGATACGCTCGTCGTTTACGCAAAGACCGCGCCCGACGCCGCATCGAAGGGCATCACCGCCTTTCTGATTGAAAGGGACATGCCGGGATTTTCGATTGGCCAGAAAATCGACAAGATGGGTATGCGCGGATCACCGACCGCCGAACTCGTTTTCAACGATTGTATTGTACCCGCTGAAAACATCATGGGGCCACCAAACGGCGGCGTTGGCGTTTTGATGTCGGGCCTCGATTACGAACGCGCCGTGCTCGCCGGCATTCAGATCGGCATTATGCAGGCCTGCCTTGACGTTGTCATCCCATTCGTCCGCGATCGCAAACAATTTGGAAAGCCTATCGGCAGTTTCCAGCTGATGCAGGCCAAGATCGCCGATATGTACGTCGCGCTCAACTCCGCACGTGCCTATGTCTATGCCGTCGCGCGAGCGTGCGATGCTGGCAAGACAACGCGCTTTGATGCTGCGGGCGCAATCCTTCTGGCGAGCGAAAACGCCGTCAAGGTCAGCCTGGAGGCAATTCAGGCACTCGGTGGTGCAGGCTATACCAAAGACTGGCCAGTCGAACGTTATATGCGCGATGCCAAGCTGCTCGACATTGGTGCGGGCACGAACGAGATCCGTCGTATGCTTATCGGTCGCGAACTGATCGGAGGCGGCGCATGAGCGCGCCCGTTCTAAGCAGCGCACTCAATGTGACGAGCGACGCGTTCCGGGCCAATGCCGATCACAATCGCGCGCTTGCCAACACACTGCGCGAAAAATGCGCGAAAAATGCGCTCGGCGGCGACGACCGCGCGCGCGACCGTCATGTATCACGCGGCAAATTATTGCCGCGCGACCGGGTCGAAAAGCTGATCGATCCGGCTTCACCCCTGCTTGAACTTGGCCAGCTTGCAGCCAACGGCATGTACGGCGACGGCGCGCCCGGCGCGGGCATCATCACCGCTATTGGCCGCATATCGGGACGGCAATGCATGATCATCGCAAATGATCCGACGGTAAAGGGTGGCGCATATTTCCCGATGACCGTCAAAAAACATATACGCGCGCAGGAAATTGCCGAAGCCAATCACCTGCCCTGCATCTATCTCGTTGACAGTGGCGGCGCGAACCTTCCGCATCAAGCCGAAGTCTTTCCCGACCGCGACCATTTCGGGCGGCTGTTTTTCAATCAGGCGCAGATGTCGGCAAAAGGCATTCCGCAAATCGCCTGCGTGATGGGAAGCTGCACGGCGGGTGGGGCATACGTGCCGGCAATGTCTGATGAAAGCGTCATCGTCCGCAATCAGGGCACGATCTTCCTCGCCGGACCGCCCTTGGTGAAGGCTGCAACGGGCGAAACCATTTCAGCCGAAGATCTAGGCGGCGGCGATTTGCATGGCCGGAAATCCGGCGTTGTCGACCATGTCGCCGACAATGACGATCATGCGCTGACGATCGTTCGCGACATCGTTTCCCACCTGCCACCCGCGCACACGCCCGATGTCAATATGGCTGAGCCGCGTGCACCCAAATATGATGCGAAAGAGCTTTACGGCATCATCCCCGATGATGTCCGCACCCCCTATGACGTCCACGAGGTCATTGCGCGGATCGTCGACGGTTCGGAATTTCAGGAATTTAAGTCGCTTTACGGCACGACACTGGTCTGCGGCTTTGCGCATATCTGGGGAAAGCCGGTCGCGATCCTCGCCAATAATGGCGTTTTGTTCAGCGAAAGTGCGGTGAAGGGCGCGCATTTTATCGAACTTGCCTGTCAGCGCCGCATCCCCTTGCTGTTTCTGCAGAATATTTCCGGCTTCATGGTTGGCGGAAAATACGAAGCCGAAGGCATCGCAAAGCACGGCGCAAAACTGGTGACTGCCGTCGCGACTGCCAATGTGCCAAAAGTTACCGTGCTCATCGGCGGCAGTTTTGGCGCAGGCAATTACGGCATGTGTGGGCGCGCCTATTCCCCGCGCTTCCTCTTCACATGGCCCAACGCCCGGATCAGCGTCATGGGCGGCGAGCAAGCGGCAAGCGTCCTGGCCACCGTCCACCGCGACGCCGACACATGGACGGAGGAAGAGGCCGAAGCCTTCAAGGCCCCCATCCGGCAGAAATATGAAGATGAAGGCAATCCTTATTACGCCACCGCGCGACTCTGGGACGATGGCATTATCGACCCTGCACAAACGCGCAATGTGCTGGGACTCGCCCTTGCAGCCGCGCTCAATGCACCCATACCCGACCGGGCGCAATTTGGCGTGTTCAGGATGTAATCGCTAATGATGAACTCTCTTTTGATCGCCAATCGCGGCGAAATCGCCTGCCGCATCATCCGTACGGCACGCGCGCTCGGCATCCGGACCATCGCCGTCTATTCTGATGCCGATGCAGACGCGCTGCATGTAACATCGGCGGACGATGCCGTTCATATCGGCGCTTCCCCTGCCCGGGAGTCCTACCTGCTAGGCGACAGAATTCTCGCCGCGGCGCACGAAACAAAGGCCGATGCCATTCACCCCGGCTATGGCTTTTTGTCGGAAAATGCCGACTTTGCACAAAGTGTCATTGACGCTGGTATGATTTGGGTTGGTCCAAAACCACAAAGCATCCGCGCCATGGGCCTCAAGGACGCAGCCAAAAAGCTGATGTCGGACGCTGGCGTACCCGTCACGCCGGGTTATCAGGGCGATGACCAGTCGCCCGAACGTCTCGCCAAAGAAGCCGACGCCATCGGTTATCCCGTACTGATCAAAGCGGTCGCGGGCGGCGGTGGCAAAGGCATGCGTAAGGTCGACGCCGCATCGGAGTTTGCCGACGCGCTCAAGTCCTGCCAGCGTGAAGCCGCATCATCGTTTGGTAATGATATCGTACTTATCGAAAAATGGATCGAAAGCCCGCGCCATATCGAAGTGCAGATTATCGGCGACAGCCACGGCAACATCGTGCACTTGTTCGAACGCGATTGCTCGCTTCAACGCCGCCACCAGAAGGTGATCGAGGAAGCGCCCGCGCCCGGCATGGATACGAAAACCCGCGCGGCAGTCTGCGCAGCGGCAGTGCGCGCGGCAAAAGCCGTTGATTACGAAAATGCCGGAACCATCGAATTTATCGCCGACGCCAGCGACGGTTTGAACGCCGAGCGCATCTGGTTCATGGAAATGAACACGCGGCTGCAAGTCGAACATCCCGTAACCGAGGCGATTACCGGCATTGACCTTGTCGAATGGCAGTTGCGCGTTGCAAGCGGCGAGACGCTGCCAAAGCGCCAGGACGAGCTTTCGATCAAAGGCTGGGCGATGGAAGCCCGGCTTTACGCCGAAGATGCTAGCAACGGCTTTTTACCAAGCATCGGCAGGCTTGATACGTTCAACATCAGCAGCGATGCCAGAATAGACACTGGCGTTGGCACAGGCAGTGAAATTACGCCCTTTTACGATCCGATGATCGCCAAGGTGATTGTCAATGGCGCGGACAGGGCGCAAGCCCTTCAACGCCTGTGTCACACACTTGGCAATGCCGAAGTTGGGCCGCTCATCACTAATGCCAGTTTTCTTTATCGTCTCGCGGGCGACCCTGATTTTGCCAGCGGCAATGTCGATACTGGACTGATCGCGCGGCGCGATGCCGAATTGACGGCGCGGCCAGCACCCGACGACACGGTTTTGCAACACGCAGCCTCGGCTTTGCTTAAGGACATGCCAGATTATGGCGTGCCGGGGTTTCGTCTGAACGCTCCACCCAAACAGACACTCGATCTCACCGACCAACATGGTAACCTCTATAAGACGTCGCTTCCCCACCCGCGCGACAGTGATACCGAGCATGCGACCGTCTATTGGGGCGGCGAACGCTATGTCCTTGCCCTACCGCGCACCGATGGCGCCGGCGGTGGCGGTGCATCTGACGGTACGATTATCGCCCCGATGCCGGGCAGGATCATCACGCTTGACGTTACGGCAGGCGATGTGGTCACAAAGGGGCAAAAGCTCCTCACACTCGAAGCCATGAAGATGGAGCATGTTCTGACCGCACCCTTTGACGGCAAGGTGGTGCTCTTGAATGCCGAGGATGGCGGCCAGGTGAACGAAGGGATGGTACTGGTGAAAATAGGCAGTGACGACTGATGGCGGGGCGATATTTTGACCAATGGGTCGTCGGTGACACCATCACCCACGATATCCGCCGAACCGTTACGGAGACTGACAATCTCCTTTTCTCCACCATGACCCATAATCCGCAGCCGTTGCATCTCGATGCCGAAGCTGCACAGGCGAGCGAATTTGGCCAGATCCTAGTCAACGGCACCTTCACATTTTCGTTGATGGTTGGCCTTTCGGTCGGAGACACGACGCTTGGCACACTTGTTGCCAATCTTGGTTATGACAAGCTTGTCATGCCAAAGCCGGTCTTCATTGGCGATACCATGCACGCGCGGACAGAAGTTGTCGCGCTCAAGGAAAGTAAGTCGCGGCCTGATGCCGGGATCGTCACGTTTAGCCATCAACTTATCAACCAGCGCGACGAAATCGTCTGCCAGTGCCTGCGAACGGCATTGCTCCAGAAAGCCCCCGCATGAGATTGCGTTCGCTACTTTTCGTTCCAGGCGACCGACCCGAACGTTTCCTCAAGGCCGCATCAAGTGGCGCTGACGCCATCATCCTTGATCTTGAAGATTCGGTCGCCACCGAAAAGAAACCCGCCGCCCGTTTGGCTGTTGCTGATTATCTGGCGCGCGAACGACAAGGCATATGTCTTGTGCGGATCAATCCAGTCGACAGCGACATGGCCGCAGATGATCTCGCTGCGATATTGCCCGGGAAACCCGACGGAATCATGCTTCCAAAGGCCGAAGGGGCAGAAACGGTCAATACATTGCTCGAAAAAATGGGCAAAAATGCCGTACCAATCCTGCCCATAGCCTCCGAAACACCCTCCGCCGTCTTCGAACTCGGCACCTTCAAAAGCGTAACACACAGTCTTATTGGCATCACTTGGGGTGCCGAAGACTTGCCAGCTGCAATTGGCGCCTCGACCTCACGCGAAGCCGACGGAAGCTACACTCCACCTTACGAAATGGTCCGCGCGTTGACACTGTTCGGTGCGCATTCTGCCGGTGTTGCTGCGATCGAGACTGTCTTTCCTGCCATTCAGGACACAGATGGCCTCGCCGCCTATGTCGCACGCGGCCGCCGTGACGGTTTTACCGGCATGATGGCTATCCACCCCGTGCAAGTCGACATCATCAATAAAGGCTTTGCCCCAAGCCAAACCGAAATCACCCGCGCCCGCGCGATCGTCGACGCCTTCGCGAAAAACCCCGGCGCAGGCGCGCTCAAACTGGATGGTGAGATGATCGACCGCCCCCATCTAAAGCAGGCATTGCACCTACTGAACATGGCATAGCACCGGATCTGGCCAAATCGCGACATAGTCTGGCCCAAGGTCGGCGGACCTATTCTCTGACAAGATTATATCATGGGATATATCTGGATAATGAGAGTTCGCATATGCCAGCTTCGGCATTCAAATTACGGACGCTTCACCGCTGGGTGAGTTTGACGATTGCCACGCTCTGGATTGTGCAGGCGCTTACTGGCATTGTTGCGGTTTTTCACTGGGAAATTGATGACTCACTCATCCCCAGCGACGAACGCGCTGTCAATTTCCCAGCCATTGAACAACGTGCCCTGACATTATCGCAACAGACACTTGGCGGACGGGTCGATTCCATTTGGACAACCGCCGCCATTCCCGGGCGTTTCGATGTGTATTTTGAAGGCGGCCCCAATGCTCCTGATCAGGTCGTGCGCATTGACGGCGCGGGCAATATTCTTCGCGTACGCTCCGACGGCGAAATGGTCGCAAATGGCGGCGTTATCAATACGCTGATTAACGTGCACCATTCGCTGCTTTTGGGCGATGCGGGTAGCTGGATCATTGGGCTGAGTGGTATTTTCCTGATGTCCAACCTGCTGATCGGCTTCACCCTTGCATGGCCAAGGCGCGGGCGCTGGAAATCAGCACTCTTTCCCCGGCCGCAGGCTGCGCGCATCGCCCAGAATTATAATTGGCATCGCGCACTCGGTCTCTGGGTGGCCATACCGGCCATGCTGATAGTCATGACGGGCGTGACGATGGCGTTCGAAGACGGAGTCCGCAACAGCGTCAATGTTGCGCCGGTCAAAATGAAAGCAGAGGTCTCCACTGCCCCTATGCGGGTCGGCATGGCAAGGGCTGTGCAAACGGCACAGACGCGCTATCCCGGCGCAGATGTTTCGGGCATCGGCTTTCCTGCAGATGCCAATCCGACATGGTCCATTCGCCTGAAGCAGGTCGATGAACCCCGGCGCGCATATGGCAAGACCAAGGTCCACGTCAGCGCGATCGACGGGCGCATAATCGACGATTATGATGCCCTCGCCGCACCAAGAGAGCAACGCTTTTTCGACACGCTTTTCGCCTTTCACACCGGCGAATTTGGTGGGTTGGCAGGCCGCATCGCGGTGCTGGGCATTGGGTTGTGGCTCGTCACCATGATTGTGCTTGGGTTGCGCCTGTGGTGGCTGCGCCGCTGATGCCAAGCCGCAACAACAATTTCAAATAAGCCGCTTTCGACCTTGTTCCAATGACGATTGGCCCGGACGCAACGGTTTTAGGCGGCCATTTCTGTTACGCTTTTCACAATAATAATTGCGGGGTGGATATATCGATGCGTCTCATGACCAAAACACCGGCTGTCCTTTGGCAACGTCATCCAGAACCACAAAAAGGTCGGAATGTCCGATGAGCACACACAAGGTCGAAGATCGACTTGATCCTGAAATTGCACTTTTCCACCGCAGGCTGACGGATGCCTATGCCGCCTATGGCGACCTTGCCAACCATCCCGTCACAGAACGCCGCCAGATCGCAGAAACGGTGCGCATACCCTGGCGCCAGGGTGGCCCCGAAATGGCGGCCACAACCGAGACGAAGGCCGGTACGTATAGCGTTCGTGTGCGCATCTATCGTCCGCACAATGTCTATGAAGGCCAAACCCTGATTTATCTGCATGGCGGCGGCTGGACATTATTCAGCCTGGATACGCACGACCGTCTTATGCGCGAGATGGCGGAGCGCGCCAAAGTAACCGTTGTCGGCGTGGACTATAGTCTTTCGCCCGAAGTGCGCTTTCCGCGCGCAATCGACGAGATCGTGTCGGTTGTCGAATGGCTAAGAAGCGGAGCGGACGGCGCGCCCCGTGCGGACAAGATTGCGATCGGTGGCGATTCCGCGGGTGCCAATCTTGCATGTGCGACGAATTTGAAGCTGCGCGATCTGGGAATGCCGGTTCTTGATGCCATGATCCTGAATTACGGGGTTTATGATCATAAGGAAACGCCATCCTATGCGCGGTACGACGGGCCGGATTATTTGCTGACACGCGATGAGATGCTTGCGTTCTGGACGAACTATGTCGGTCCGCCCGAACTTGAAAGCAGCCCGCTCGCGTTTCCACTGCGTGCCGTGCTTCGCGGTATGCCGCCCACGCTATTGGTGATCGCCGAGTGCGATATATTGCTGGACGAAAATCTGGAGATGGCGAAGCGGCTGGAGGCTGCGGGGGTTGATGTCACAGCGAATATTTACGTGGGGGCAACGCATAGTTTTCTTGAGGCAATGTCGATTTCCAAAATCAGCAATCAGGCGCTTGATGAGAGTGCCGCGTGGCTTGACGCCGTATTGAGGACGTCGGGCTGAAAAAGACGAAGCGGACGATATTGACAGTATTGCATTGATAATGAGAATCATTATTATAGCGTAACCAACTGTGGCTCAAATCAGACAGTGATGCGCGGAAACGTCAAAACTGGCCTGATAGAGATAGTATCCGACCCAAATCCGAAAAACGCACCTTGACGACAATGCTAATATTTACCCAACTCAAATTGCTGAGTGAGACCAGAAAAGGGGGTCTATGATGAACATCATGAACAGATCGGCACGCACGAACCAATCCAGAAATTTTAAAATGGCGTTGCTTGGAAGTGCACTTGCAACGGGCATTCTTTGTGCGCCTGCCTTCGCGCAGGACGAGCCCGAGAGCAAAGCAATCGAAACCACGCGGACAAATGTCGATGGCAGGGATATCATCGTCGTCACGGCGCGCAACTACGTGCCTGAAGGCAGCCAGACAGCGAACAAGACCAATATTCCGCTGATCGAAACGCCGCAGTCGATTTCCGTCATCACGCGCGACCAGATCGACCTTTTGAACTTCATCGACGCCCAGCAGGCGGTTCGTTACACGGCAGGCGTTTTTGGCGAGAATTATGGCCCCGACCTGCGCTTCGACTTCCTGACAGTCCGCGGTTTCACGCCAAAACAATATATTGACGGCCTCGCCGCACCAATTTCAACGAGCATCTATAGTGTCGGCGTCGACCTTTATGCCTTTGAATCATTCGACCTGCTCAAAGGCCCGTCGTCGGTGCTTTATGGCAACGTGCCACCGGGCGGTATCTACAACCAGGTCAGCCGTCGCGCTGAAAGCCGGTTTGGCGGCGAACTTGCCGTAAAATACGGTACTGACAATTATAAACAGGTCGCAGGTACGGTGACCGGCGCAATCGCCGACGATGTCGATGTTCGCCTGACCGGCCTTTATCGCGACCGCGATGCCGAACGCGATCACGTCAGCGCAGAGCGCGCAATGATTGCGCCGACGGCGACCTATAAGATCGGCCCGGCAACCGAGCTGACCGGCTTGTTTTATTACCAGTATGACAAGGTCCGTGGCGACACGAACGGCTTCTTGCCGGTCTATGGTACGCTGCTGCCGAACCCAATTGGGATGATCGACCCGGGCACCAATCTTGGCGACCCGAGAAACGTCTACAAGCGCAAGCAATTTGGCGCTGGCGTTGATTTTTCCCACGAATTTTCAAGCAGCCTCGCCTTCCGCTCCAACACCAAATGGAGCGATTATGAAGAACGGACGCCGATCGGCATTTATGGCGGTGGCGGCCTGACCAACATCACCAACCCGGCACTGCCCAATTATTACCGCGAAGTCGCGCGGTACAATTTCAGCTATGCCGAGGACGTTGCCAGCTTTGCCAGTGACAACCGGCTTGATGGCAATTTTGCCACCGGCGAGGTTGAACACAAGGTTCTGGTTGGTTTCGATTACCGGAACGTGCGCAACAAGGCCGATTTCGGTTTCGTTTTCGATCCACCGCCAATCGACCTGTTCAATCCGCAATATGGCCCAGTACCGACGCTTGAACCCGGCTATCCGTTCGGTTTCAACAACCAGCGTTTGAAGCAATCCGGGCTTTACGGTCAGGACCAGTTGCAGTTCGGCAATGTCTTCCTGACACTGGGTGGTCGTTACGACTGGGTCAAAATCAGAAACAATTCGACCATGGACACGACCAGCCAGAAGAAATTCACATGGTGGGTCGGCGCGAACTACGTCTCTGACAGCGGCATTGCGCCCTATGTCAGCTATGCAACGTCCTTCGAACCTGTTCTCGGCACCGATTCCATAACGATGGATGAGTTCAAGCCAACGACGGGCAAACAGCTCGAAGGCGGCATCAAGTTCGATGCGCGCGGCCTGCCCGATGACGTGAAATTGTTTGCGACAGCCGCCGCATTCAAGATCAACCAGAAAAACGTCGTCAGCACATCGCCATCTGTCACACCGGTCTTTGGCACGCAAAGCGGCGAGGTCGAGGTCTATGGCGGTGAATTCGAAATTGTCGCCCGTATCCGTGACCAATGGTCGATCAACGCATCCTACAGCTATAATCACAGCGAGGTTACGGCGAGCCAGACGGCGGCAGAAATCGGATCTCCGCTGCCGACGACACCCAAACACAAGCTATCGGCCTTTATCGACTATACGATACAGGAAGGGTCGCTTGGCGGATTGGGCTTTGGCATCGGGGGCCGTCATACCAGCACCAGCGCGGGCGCACTGCCCGGGCCGTTCAACCCGGTCGTTTATTTCGGTGAAAAATCGACATTGTTCGATGCCATCGTGCATTACGACACGCCCGAATGGCGATTTGCTGTCAACGGCTCCAACATTTTTGATAAGACATATGTTGCACGGTGTTCGGGCCCTGCGGGTTGTACCTATGGTGCAGGACGTCAGGTCATAGGAACGGTCACCAAAAAGTTCTGATCGGGTAGGAGCAGCAGTATAATGGCCGGCAGTTTCATTTCCTTGACTGCCGGCCGTTTGCTGTTTGCGGCAGTGGCGATGCTGTGCGGCGCGCAAGCGACGGCAAGCACATTCAGCGCGGACCCGTACCCAAGTACATATAGGCCGCTGCCCCGTCACGACACGCTGATCAAAGGCGCAACGATCCTCGATGGGGCGGGCGCGCGCCTTGATGGGGGCGATATTCTCGTTCGCGACGGACGCATTGTGGCCGTCGGCAAGACCCTTCCCGCGCCCGATGGCGTTGACGTTATCGAGGCCAGCGGACGCTGGGTGACGCCGGGCATTATCGATGTCCACAGTCACAACGGCACATTTTCGATGCCGTTGACCACCATCGACAATGAAGCGTCCGACGTCAGCGAAACCAGCGATCCGAACAGCGCCGACATATGGGTCGAGCACGGCATCAATATGCAGGACCCGTCTTTTTCCCGCGCGCTTGCAAGCGGTGTAACAACGCAGCAAATCCTGCCCGGATCGGTGCCGGTGTTCGGCGGGCGTTCGGTGGTGGTGAAGACGATCCCTGCCAATATCGTTTCCGCGATCAAGTTTCCCGGTGCGCCGCAGGGCCTGAAAATTGCCTGCGGGGAAAACCCGAAGAGCCATTATGGTGAAAAGGGTATGTTTCCAACGAGCCGAATGGGTGAAATATTGGCAATGCGCCGTGGTTTTCTTGCCGCGCGAAAATATGCGTCCGCATGGAAAGACTATCGCAGCGGCAAGTCGAAAACCGCGCCCGAGCGCGATCTGAAACAAGAAACGCTGGCCGCTGTTCTGGATGGTGACATCAAGCTGCACGTCCATTGTTATCGCGCCGACGATATGGCGACCATAATCGCCTTGTCCGACGAGCTTGGCTTCAGGATCACGGCTTTTCATCACGCGACCGAGGCATACAAGATCGTGCCGCTGCTGCGTGAAAAGGACATTTGCGTTGCCGTCTGGTCCGACTGGTGGGGTTTCAAGATGGAAACGCTCGACGCGATCCGCCCCAATGCGGCCTTCGTCGATGCGGGCGGCGGCTGTGCGATCATGCATTCGGATTCCCCGCAGGTCGGACAACGGCTGAACATCGAAGCAGCAAAGGTGATCGGCGCCGCGCATCAGGTCGGTATCGACATCCCGCCCGAACGCGCGATACGCTGGCTAACCAGCAACCCGGCACGCGCGCTCGGCCTTGAGGATCGAATTGGTACGCTGCGCCCCGGTCGCAATGCCGACCTTGTCATCTGGTCTGGCGATCCGTTCAGCATTTATAGCCACGCCGATCAGGTGATGGTCGACGGCGCGATCGCCTTTGATCGCAGCGACCCCAAGCGGCAACCGGTTTCGGATTTCGAGCTGGGTCGCAAACCCGCGACGGGGGAACACTGATGCGCAAGGCGATGAAACTATGCGCACTGGCACTGGCGCTGAGCTTTGGGATCGCCAGTCTTTTGTCCTTGTCAGCACGCGCGGAAACGGTCGCGATTGTCGGCGGCACGGCTTACACGATGACCGGCGACGATCCGGTCGAAAACGCCACGATCATCATCAGGGACGGCCGCATAGATGCGGTTGGTGCGGGCCTTGCCCCCCCGGCAGATGCGCGCGTTATCGACGCCAAAGGGCGGATAATTACCCCGGGCCTGATGGCCGGGGGTACGCAGCTTGGCCTGCTGGAAGTCGGCGCTGCCGAAAATTCGGTCGACACCAGCAGCAATATGGACACGCTTGGTGCGGCGTTTGATGTGCAATATGCGATCAACCCGAATTCAACGCTGATCGATCTGGCGCGTGCCGACGGCCTGACCCGCGCAATGAGCTTCCCGGGTAGCGCGGCCGCGCCGTTTTCTGGGCTGGGTGCGATTATCCGTCTCGATAGCGGCGCGGACATTGTGGAACGCGCAAAAGCGGGGATGTTTGCGCGCAGCGGCGGCGGTCATGCAAGCGCGGTCGGCGGTTCGCGCAGCGGTGGCTGGGTGTTGCTCCGCAATGCACTTGACGAGGCGCGCCGCTATAAAAAGCGTTCTGGCCCGGGGGCGCCACGCGATCAATTGCTCAATCACCTGGATGCGGAAGCCTTGCAGCCGGTGCTGAAACGCGCCGTTCCGCTGGCCATATGGGCCGAACGTGAATCCGATATCAGGCAGGCCGTGCGATTGGGCCGTGATTATGATATTTCGGTCATCATCATGGGTGGCGCGGAAGCGTGGCGCGCGGCCGATCTGCTTGCCGCAAGCGATACGCCGGTCATCCTTGATCCCTTCGTCAATCTGCCATCCGACTTTGACCAGATCGGTGCGCGGCTCGACAATGCGGCGTTGCTGCAAAAGGCAGGTGTAAGGATCGCGCTTGCGGCAAGCGGCTGGGGGTTGAAGATCAGTTACAATGCCGGTCTTGGTATGCGCGAGGCTGCCGGAATCGCAGTTGCGAACGGCCTGCCCTATATTGAAGGCCTGCGCGCCATGACCACAGGCTCTGCGCAAATATGGGGCATTGCGGATCATTATGGATCGATCGCCGCCGGCAAGGATGCCGATCTTGTCATCTGGAGCGGGGACCCGCTGGAGCCTATGTCAACGGTGATAACATCGTTCATTCGCGGCGAGGAAATGGCGCTGGAGACGCGCCAGGGGCTGTTGGCGAAGCGTTATGCCCCCCAACACGCAAACGACGCTTGGCCAGCCGCCTACAAATGAACGGGTCATGGATATTGGCCGCACTTGCCGCCGTCATGATGATGACGGGAGGTGCAAGCGCCCACGATCATCTCGCCGGTATGGCCGCGCCGGGTGTCGCGGTGACTGCGGCATCGGGCGAAGCTTCGGGTATCGCGGCAGTTCCACGCGCAAAGCCCGGCCAGACCCTGCCTTTGCGCCCCGCACGAACGATCCGTTTCGATACGGATGAGGGCACCGCGCTTGCGCTCGACCTGTCACCCGATGGCAGGACCATCGTGTTCGACATGCTCGGCGATATTTATGCGCTCGACAGTAAGGGCGGCAAGGCGCGGGCGCTGACGCGCGGCATGGCGTTCGACAGCCAGCCGGTCTTCTCGCCCGATGGATCGCGTATCCTGTTTTTGAGCGATCGTTCGGGGGCTGAAAACCTGTGGACCATGCGTGCAGACGGCAAAGGGCTGCGCCAGATATCTTTTTTTGACAGCGATCCCGTCTGGGTCTCGCCCGAATGGTCGCATGATGGCACGACCATCTATGTCAGCCGCTTCTGGCCCGACCGCAACGCCTATGAACTGTGGACCTTTGCCGTGGCTGGCGATGGCGATGGGCAGGTCTTCATCCCCAATCGCGACAGTCCCGCCGTGGCGCGCGACAATCTTCAAAACAGTCTTGGCGCGAGCGCGTCTGCCGACGGGCGTTATCTCTATTACGCAGCACGCAAGGGTACGAGCGATGCAAACGCCCCCGATGTCTGGGAAATCGCGCGGCGGGATTTGCAGACGGGCAAGGTCAGCATCGTCATTCCCGCGATCGGCGACGTGCGGCTTGGCGCGTTTCAGTCCAGCTTTTTTCGCCCGCAAGTCTCGCCCGACGGACGGCTGCTGACCTATGGCGCACGGCGGGCGGGACGCACCAGCCTGCGTGTGCGTGACCTTCATGACGGGAGTGATCGCGAACTTGTCGAGCTTGACCGCGATCAGCTTGAGGCCGCGCACTGGAACGACATCATCCCGCGCGTTGCTATTAGCCCGGATAGCGCGGCAGTGCTGGTGAACATCAAGGGCGGGATCACGCGGATCGATATTGCCAGCGGCGCGCAGCGGAAAATTGCATTCAGGGCGCAGCCGGTTTTGAAGCTTGGCCCGCTGGTGCGCAGTCCGATCACGCAAGAGACCGGGCCGGTGCGCGCGCGGTTGATCCAGTCGCCCGAACGTTCGCCCGATGGACGCACGCTCGCCTTTTCGGCGCTGGGGTCCATTTACGTGATGGCGCTGGACAGAGAGGCGGCGCCGCGGCGGCTGACCGATACTGTGCGGGGGTATCAGCCCTCTTGGTCGCCCGATGGCGCTTCGATTCTCTTTGTGTCGTGGTCGGGTACGGATGGCGGCCATATCTGGTCGGTGCCGGTCGAAGGCGGCATCGCGCAGCAATTGACGCAAAGTCCCGCATTCTACACCGATCCGGTTTTCACGCCCGATGGCGGGGCGATCGTCGCGCTCAGCTCGGACTATAAGCAGCGGCAGCGGACCTATATGGAATTTGGCCTGCTGCGCGATGCAGAGCTTGTCAGCCTGCCGGCAGGCGGCGGCAATGCACGGGTGATCACGCAAGGCAAAATGGGCGGGAAGCCGCATTTCACGACGCTTGCCGACACGATTTACATCAATTTCGAGGACGGCGTGCATCGTGTCGCGAAGACCGATGGGGCGCACGAGCGCGTCGTTCAGGCGGTCGGGCCGGGCTGGTATTTTGCCGAAGGGTCGGCGAACGCGGACGATCTGCGGATAAGCCCTGATGGGAAACAGGCGCTCGCCCAGATTGCGCAGCAAGTGCATCTTTTCGCGATCCCCGAAGGTCGCGCGCCTGTGGTTGACCTTGCGGCCTCGCCGTGCCGTTTGACCGATGTCGGTGCGGATTTCTTCGGCTGGGCAGACGGTGGCAGAACGGTCACATGGTCTGTTGGCTCGACATTTTACCAGCAGGCGGCGCGGTGCGATGCAAAGCCGAAATCCTGGCAAGCCATCGTCGAAACGCCGCGCGATACGCCACGCGGGAGCCTGCTGCTGCGCGGGGGCACAGTGATCACGATGCAGGGCGATGCGATAATCGCGGATGCGGACCTGCTGGTCACCGACGACAGGATCACAGCGATCGGCAAGCGCGGCACACTCAACGTGCCCAAAGACGCCGCCATTCACGACGTCAGCGGCACCTATATCGTGCCGGGGTTCATCGACACGCATTTCCACCTCGCCGATATCAGGCGCGGCGTGCTCGATATGGAAGACTGGGGGCTGGCGGTGAGCCTTGCTTACGGGCTGACGACCATTTTCGATCCATCCTCGCTCAGCATCGACATGCTTGCGTATCAGGATCTCGTCGAAAGCGGGCAAATGACGGGGTCGCGGATCTATTCGACGGGACCGGCGCTGTTCTCGTTCAACGACTTCCGGTCCAAGGCAGAGGTGCGCAGCGTCCTGAGCCGCTATCGCGACCATTACAGGATCGGCAACCTCAAACAATATCGCACCGGCAACCGGCGGGTCCGGCAATGGATCGCAGAAGTTGCAAACGCACTTGGCATGACGCCCACGACCGAAGGCGCATTGGCAATGAAGCTCGACCTGAGCCAGATCATGGACGGCTATTCGGGGCACGAACATGTACTGCCACCAGCCACGCTTTACCGCGACATTGTCGAGCTGCTGGCGCGCAGTCAGACGAGCTATACGCTGACGTTGCAGATCACCAATGGCGGCCCACCCGCGCAGGATTATTTCATCGCCCGAGACCAACCGCATGACGATCCGAAATACAGCCGCTTCGCGCCGCAATTTTATCGCGATCAAATATTCTTCCAGCGCCCGTGGCGCGACTATGCCGCCTATAGCTTTCCCGAAAGCGCAAAAAGCGCCGCAAAAGTTGTGCGCGCCGACGGGCTTTTGGGCATGGGCTCGCACGGCGATGTTCCCGGCCTGGGCACGCATTGGGAAATGCAGGCGCACACGATGGGCGGCATGACGCCCGCCGAAGTCCTGAAGGCCACCACCATCGGCGCGGCCAAAACCATTGGACGCGATGCGGAACTGGGCAGTCTTGAACCCGGAAAATTCGCCGACCTCGTCATCCTTCGCGATAATCCACTCGACGATATCAAGAACACGCTGTCGATCCGGCAGGTCATGAAAAATGGCCGTCTTTACGATGCCGACACGCTTGAGCCGCTATAACCACGCATCAAGCGGTAAGGACAGTCTGTTTCGGGTCGTGCGGGCGCGAGAGATATTCGCTTGGTGGCACACCAAAGGCGCGGTGGAACATTGCTGTAAAGGCGCTGGGACTTTCATAACCAACGTCAAAGGCAACGGTGGTAATCGGTTGCCCCGAGGCCAGCCTTGAAAGCGCGGCCATAAGCCGGACCTGTTGTCGCCAGACAGCAAGACCGGCACCGGTTTCCTGTTTAAACAGCCGGGTAAAGGTTCGCCGTCCCATGCCGGCAATATCGGCCCAGTCGTCAAGGTTGCGCTGATCCGCCGGATCATCGAGGATGGCGCGGCAGACCCGCAACAGCCGCTTGTCGCTGGGCATGACCACCTCGCCCGGCGTGCTTGGCATGCGTTCGATTTCTTCGAGCAACAAACGCGCGATACGGCCTTCGCGACCGTCCAGATCATAGTCGACCGGGAAATGCCCGATTTCAAAAATCAGCGCTTTGACCAGTTCACTGACTTCAAACACCCGGCAACGCTGCGGCAGCGTGTCGATTTGTGGATCGATATAAAGCGTATAATTGATCACCGGGCCACGGCAGGAGACTTCGTGCAGCGTGCCTGCCGGAATCCAGATGGCGCGAAACGGCGGCAGGACAAAGCTGGTGTCTTCGGTGACAATCGACAGTACGCCCGACGTCGCATAGGTCAGTTGCGAACGCTGATGACTGTGAAACGGATCGACGAAATCGGCGGAATATTCATCCGCAAACCCCATGATCGGTCGCGTCGACAAAGGATAATCGGCCGAATGCTTCATAAGTGCCGCCGCCTTTTCCGGCTTACCTGATAGAGTGTCGCAGAGCTTATGTTATATTGGCCTGAACACAACGGAAATAGACCCGCTGCAGAATTGTTACGCGGACCGATCGGGATCAGGTTGTGATTTCGCAACCCGCACTGACACAGGAGAGCCCCATGAAACCGTTTCTTGTTGCGCTTGCACTTTTTACCGCTGCGCCTGCCCTTGCCCAGACAACCACCGCAACGCCGGTCGAATTCCCGCAAAAGCTCGTCGAAATATACAAGATCGTTCCCGGCCAGCAGGAAGCCTTCCTGCGTTTCGTTGCCAAGCTGGATGCCGTCAATCAATCGGTCGGACTGCCGCCGCGCGAGCTTTACGTCCATTCCGATGGCGCGGCCTGGGACTTTATCCTGATCCAGCCTGCAAAAACGCCGCCGGAAAAGGCCGCGGCCTATGACGAAGCCTGGGCCAAATCCGGACTGCCATCGGGCGCCGACTTTTTCTTTGAAGTGAGACGCTTCATTGTTGATCATAGCGACACCTTTGCCAAAGGACCGATCACCGCAGCCGACTTTCTCGCCTCCAAGACGGCAAAATAGTCGCAGCTAGAAATTGACCACAAAGTTGACGCGCAGACGGTTGCGCCAATCATCCATAGTGGGCCCGGATTTCGAGCTGTAGCGGTATAAAGTCGTGTTGAGCAGGACATCGGACCACAACACATAGTCGAGCGAAAGCATGTGCTGGCGGTAATTGGTGCCGATCGTCGTATTGTCCTGTGAAAAAGCCGCAAGCACCGCGTCGGTTTCGACGACGGCGTAGCCATAGCCGATGCGCCAGTCGCCTTTGTCCTTTGTCCGGCCGACAAGAACATCAACGCCATAGCCAGTATCGGCAGAGGTCGCTGCGCCAAGGTTTTTCACATAATTGCCGACTATGCGTAAGGGCCAGTGATCGCCAAAACCGCGATAGTTAAACGCCACGATGCCATCGATCAGATCAAAGTCGGAAAGATATGTCCCGTCGCCTGCAAGCAGGTTGCTGCGAATATCGCCTGCATCGCTCCCCGCAAGGCTTTGCAGTGCATAATCATAATAGGCCCCGGCAAGTTCGATACTGGCATTGTCGCCGACCGGCACGTCAAGCCCGACCTGACCACCGATCATGTCGCTGTTCGGCCCAGCAACAGATTCATCGACGAGGAAATACAGGCCCGTGACCTTCAGGTTCCCAAGACCGCCAAGCGGCCGTTTGTAAGTCGCCGCAACGCCCTGCGGGCTGACATCGCCGTCCCAGACAAGTTCGGTCCGCGCGAAGGGTTGGGGCATCTTGCCGCCAAGGAGCTGCAGATTGCCAAAATTGAGCCGCACATATGCCTGATCAAGGCTGACATCGAGATCATCATTAAAATTCGAAAGCGATATATCGGCGCTGTTCGGATCGTCGGGATCGCCTGTTACGATCTGACCACCAAAGCCGAGCCAGTCAGAGACCTTATAACTTGCGCGAAGCCGGGCGCGCAGCACACCACGGTCGCGGTTGCGGGCCGTGGCATCGCCAAAATTGCTTTCATAGCGCAGGCGGATATCACCCGAGAGCTGCACAGGATTTTCGGACGGCACGAGGGTCGCCGCTTTCGCGGACACTGGTGCAGCAGCGGATGCCGATTGCAAAGGTCCGGTATTGGTGGGTGCGGGCGCTATGCCTTCGGCACGGTCGAGCATATTGGCAAGTGCGTTCAGTCGTTCATTGCTGCGCTGCATCTCGGCGGCGCGGGCGATTTGCTCTGCCTGCAAGGTTCTGATCTCTTCGCGCAGTTGCCTGATCTCTTCAGGTGACAGGCTTTGTCCAAATGCCGGACTTGCCAACGCGCTCGAACCAAGGAGTGCGGCTACAGCAAATTGCCCCGCCTTTTTCGCCAACGCCGTCTTCGTCAACTGCACCAAACCCATAACCCGCCCCCTTAATCGTCTTCAAGAGTCAACAAATCCGCATTTCCGCCCGATGCCATCGTATTGACCGAGCAGGTTTTTTCCGTTGCAAAACGGTAGAGATAACGTGGGCCGCCCGCCTTGAATCCGGTGCCTGACAGGCCCTGCCCGCCAAAGGGTTGCGAGCCGACGACCGCACCGACCATGTTGCGGTTGATATAGGTGTTGCCGACAGGCGCACGTTTAAAAATCGCACGCCAGTGCCGGTCGATGCGCGTGTGAACGCCAAGCGTCAGGCCATAGCCGGTGCCGAATGCCTGCGCCAACGTCGCGTCAATGTCCGCGGCCTTGTAACGGATGACGTGCAGGATCGGGCCGAAATGTTCGCGCTTCAGGTCCGAGATGTTTTCAATTTCAAAAAGATGCGGCTCGATGAATATGCCGTTTGCGCATTCCGCCGATAACGGGACGTGGTGACAAACCGCCCCTTGCTGTTTCAGCGCATCAATATGCGCCTGAAGTGAAGCGGCTGCGTCGGCATCGATGATCGGGCCGATATCGGTATCATATTTTGCAGGGTCACCCACTTTGAGCGCGTCCATTGCGCCGCTGATGATCTTGATGGCCTTGTCGGCAATGTCCGACTGCACATAGAGCACGCGCAGTGCCGAACAGCGCTGCCCCGCACTGTAGAAAGCCGAACGGACAACATCGTCGGCAACCTGTTCAAGCAGTGCCGTGCTGTCGACGAACATGACATTCTGTCCGCCGGTTTCGGCGATGAGCGATGCAATCGGGCCGTCTTTTCCCGCCAGAGTCGTGTTGATCGCCCGGGCCGTATCGTTGCTGCCGGTAAAGGCGACGCCCGCGACATTCGCACGTTTCACGAGGTCCGCACCGATGCGGCCATCACCGGGGGTCAGAAGCAGCACTTCGGGTGGAATACCCGCGCGATGCAGAAGCTTGACGGCTTCATGGCCGATGATCGAGGTTTGCTCGGCGGGCTTTGCAATGACGCTGTTCCCGGCAGCAAGCGCGGCGGTCAGCTGCCCGACAAAAATGGCGAGCGGGAAGTTCCACGGGCTAATGCAGACAAAAACACCTGCGCCGTGGAGGCTGAGCGTATTGGTTTCCCCAACCGGGCCTGGCAAAGTGACGGGACCATCGAATTCGGCTTCGGCCTGCACCGCATAATAGCGGCAGAAGTCAATCGCCTCGCGCACTTCAGCGAGCGCATCGGCATAGGTCTTGCCCGCTTCACGCACCAGCAGGGCAAGATATTCCGGCATTTCGGATTCGAAAGCATCTGCTGCGGCGTGCAGGGCTTTTGCACGCTTTGCACCGCCAAGCCGATCCCACGCCCTGTGCGCATGCAAGGCGACATCGAACGCGATATCAATATCCGCCGCTGTCGTGTCGATCACATCGCCGACAATATCGTTCTTGTCAGCCGGGCTGACCACGGCATGCGCACCGCGACCCTCGACGTTGACGTTCGGAATCAAAGGCGTTGCGGTATAGTTTGTCTTGCGGCTTGTTACGATCGCGGCTTCGATGCTTGTGATCGTTGCGGCAACCGACAGGTCGAGACCAGCCGCGTTCCGGCGTGACGGGCCGAACAGATCGCGTGGCAGGGTAATCTTTGGATGACGGATCGTCGGCAAGGCGCGCGTCGCCTGTACGGGGTCGCGCACAACGTCGCGCGCGGGCAGGCGTGCATCAAGGAAACGGTTGACGAACGAGCTGTTGGCGCCGTTTTCAAGCAGACGCCGCACGAGATAGGCGAGCAAGTCCTTGTGCCCGCCAACCGGTGCATAGATGCGGACCTGCGGAAAATCCTTGCCGTAGACTTGGCTCGCTTGCGCATAGACAAGTTCGCCCATGCCGTGCAGGCGCTGAAATTCGACGCGTGCCATTGTGGCCCGCGCCATATGCATGATCGCCGCGATGCTGTGCGCATTATGCGTGGCAAATTGACAGATCAGGCGGTCACGGCGTTTCAGAAGCTCCTGCGCGCAGACGAGATAGGACAGGTCGGTTGACGATTTGCGCGTGAACACGGGAAAATCATCCAGCCCCTGTTCCTGCGCATGTTTGATTTCGCTGTCCCAGTAAGCGCCTTTTACCAGCCGCACCATGAAGGTGCGCCCGCTGTCCTTCGCCAGCGCGTCGAGCCATTCGATGACCGGCAAGGCACGCTTGCCATAAGCCTGAATAACAAGCCCAAGGCCGTTCCAGTTCTTAAGCTCTGGCGCGCGCGCCAGACGTTCGAAGAGATCAAGCGACAGATCGAGGCGATCAGCTTCCTCGGCATCAATCGACATATGGATATCGAGTGCGGCGGCGCGTGTGGCGAGTTGCATAAGCGAAGCCCCAAGCGTTTCGAGCACCTCTGCGCGTTTGGAAAATTCATAGCGCGGATGCAGGGCCGAGAGTTTGACCGAGACGCCTGAACGCTTCGTGATGTCCTTTTTGGCATCGAGCTGGCCTGCGACCTCGATCGCATTTTGGTACATGGCAAAATGTTTTCTGGCATCATCGAACGTCCGCGCGCCTTCGCCGAGCATATCGAACGAGTAGACCTGCCCCGTGCCAAAGGCTTTGCGACCGCGCTTGATCGCCTCGTCAATGGTTTCGCCGAGCACGAATTCCGCGCCAAGGATACGCATGGCGTGCAGCATCGCCGTCCTGATGACCGGCTCGCCCAACCTGTTCACCGTGCGTCCAAGCCAGTTGCCCGGTTGTTCGCGGAATTCGGGGTCGAGCGCGACAACGCTGCCCGTCAAAAGCAGGCCCCAGGTCGACGCATTGACGAAAAGCGATTCCGATTTGCCAACATGAGCAAGCCATTTTCCCGGTGCGATCTTGTCCGCGATCAGGTCATCGCGCGTGGCTTCGTCGGGCACGCGCAAAAGCGCCTCGGCCAGACACATGAGCGCGACGCCCTCCTGATTGGAAAGCCCATATTCCTTTAGAAAGGCGTCAAGCAGCGACCGCTTGTCCCGGCTGGCGCGCGTGCATTCGACAATGCTGGCGGCCTTTTCCACGATCGCCGTGCAGGCGGCGGCATCAAGCGCGCTGCGATCGAGCAAGGCGGCAACAGAGGTCGCTTCGTCACGGATTTTGTGGTCTGCAATCTTCGCACGATAATCAGTCAAGCTGGCCATGAGCCTCAACTCCAACAGGGGACAACACGGCCTGAATCTTACGGCATATACAACAGAATGAGCATCTGTTATAGAAATATATAAGTTATTTTATCTGGATAAAAGTCATAAATGCAGTATAATATTCTGACATGAAAGCCCTCGACACGATCGACAAGCGTATCCTCTCCATCCTGCAGACGGACGGGCGCATCTCCAACGTCGACCTTGCGGCACAGATCAATCTCAGCCCGACGCCCTGTCTTGAACGCGTGCGGCGGCTGGAGCGTGACGGCTATATCGTCGGCTATCGTGCTGAGCTGTCACCCGACAAGCTCGACTGCGCGTTCATCACCTTCATGCACGTCAATCTTGAACATGCGACCGTCAATGTCTTTGCAAAATTCGCCGAGCGTATCGCCGCGATTGATGAGGTGGTCGAGTGCCATATGGTCGGCGGCGGCTTTGACTACCTGCTGAAGATCCGCACGGCATCGATGTCGGATTTCAGGGCTCTGATGGGCGAAAAAATCTCAACACTGCCCGAGGTCGCGCAGACACACAGCTATTTCGTCATGGAAGAGGTGAAAAACAGTCAGCAGCTTTGCATCACGTGAGGCGTGTCAGCCTGTTGAACAACGCCGGCGCGGAACTTTTCCATGATCTGCACCTCGCGCGCGCGGGTCTTTTCGACGTTCGCGTCCTTGATATGGCCATAACCGCGAATGAGAGCAGGCAGGCTGGCGAGTTCTATTCCCATCGCGTGGTTTTCGGGGGTCAGCGCTCCGGCAACCTCGGACATCAGCGCCTCGTAATGATCAATTAGGCCGCGTTCCATGCGGCGCTCCTGACTATAGCCGAAAATATCGAACCGCGTCCCGCGCAGCACTTTCAGTCTGGCGAGGATCGGAAACAGCATACCCATCCATGACCCGAATTCCCGCTTCTCTAATACGCCTGTATCGGGGTCACGCTTGGCGAAGATCGGCGGCGCGAGG
>JBFKAE010000009.1:0-40512 GCA_041621755.1 Sphingomonadaceae bacterium
GCCGAACTGGAACAGATAGAACGAAACTGGTCCATCATTGCTGCAAGCGCCGGCGACACACCGCGTTTCTATCCGCGCGTCCAACGTGATCACGTAATTGGCCTGTTCAATTGCCTTGGCGTAGAAAGGCTCCGATCGATTGCCGAGGTGTTCGCAACAGCTGCATATGAGCTTCGCGCGGGATGGCCTGACCTTACGCTTTGGCGCGATGAGGATGTCCGTTTTGTCGAGGTCAAAGCACCCGGCGATTCGATGCACTCAAGCCAGGCGCGGCTCATCTCGACAGTGCTCGTCCCACTTGGTCTTAGAGTCGGTCTCACCGAAGTTCGGCCTGCCTAGCCAAGTCAATCAGCGACTGCGACAGGACACACCCTCTGAACGAACGTCAGCTTAACCCGATTCTCCTTCTACAACCGGACTTTCCGGAGTGTCCGCAATCCGAGCCATTCGACCCATCGGAATTCTCCAAAGCCTTCCCTGCAAATGAAGAGGCGGAACGCCGGGCGGGGGGTGTGCCGACGTTCCGCCTCGGGCCGCGTGGGGCGGTTGCGGCCTTTGCATGGGGACGGGGACCTGCGGTTGGGTCCCCGTCCTTTCGGAGGAGCGGTTCAGGCTCAGGCGTCGACCATCGGCGGCAGGGCGCCTTCGTCTTCGCTGGTGCCGCTGTCCTTGGCGCTGCTGCGACCGCGCTTCGCCGGAGGCGTTGCGGTGCTGTCACCGAGACCGTCGCCGGAGCTGTCGGTATCGGAACCGGCATCGTCGCCAGCGAACATGTCGCCTTCGCCGTACTCGGCGGTGCCGAGCTGGCTATTGCGACGACGCGGGCGCTGCCAGGCGACCGCCATGGTGCCATCCTCGCGCGGGAACACGGCGATGTAGAGCGGCTGCGACATCGACGGGTCGTCGATCTTGCCCTGGTAGAAGATCTCGCCGGTCGAGTTCGAGGCAAGTTCGAACAGGGCGCCGACGATCACCCAGCGACGCTGGTCGTTGAGCGCGACGATCTCATACTTGGGGGCGCGCGGGTTGCTGGAGCTCACCGGCCGAAGGCCGATGGTGCGGGTAATGGTGAGCGTTTCGACGGAGCCGATCAGCTGGCCATTCGCGTTCTTGCGGATTTCACCGATATTCATGGGGACGTTCTCCTTGAAGGATTGATTGCGACCGGACCCCTTGTCCGATCACCCATCTTCCATCCCCCTTCCCTCCCGGCCGTCAGGCCGAGACCTGCGGGCCTTGCCCGCAGCACTTCCTGGGAGCAGCACGGAGAGATCACCGGGAACCGCCCCGCCCTGCCCCCAGCAATCCGGCAATCAGCGTGCTGATGGGCCGGGTCTGATCATGAGGGTTGCGGAGCCGATCGATCTCGAGCCGCGAAGCAAGCCCCTCGGGCACTTCGGCATAGTCGCGGACGATCGCCAGCAGCGCGGCGGCGCTCGGGATCTCCCGGAAGGTGGTGCCGCGCCACAGACGCACGTCGGGATCGGGCGCGCCATCGCTGGCGGCGAACACGGTGACGAAGAATGTATCGAGCCCGGGGTCCCAGCCCAGAGCAACTTCGAAGAGGTCGACGTGGTGGGGCAACGGCTTGAGCGAATAGCGCGACATCTGGTTCAGTAGTCGGTCGCGAGCATGACGGTGACCACGCGGTAACTGGTCTGCTCATCCCACGGCGCCTCGGCGCCCCACTGGAACGTACCATCATTCTCGTAGATATCGACTTTCCAGAAGATCTTGCGGTCGAGAAATGTCACCACGCCGAAGTCCCTCTCGCCGTTGGGATCGTTCCCGGGATCGATCGGGGTTTCGCGGACGAGGCGAAGCAGGGCGGCCTGGTTCTGGAACTGGCGCACCTGCGCAATGGCGGGATCGGCCGCGTCGCCCGCAAGCAGGTCGACGAGATTGCGCGTGAACACCATCCGCGAGTTCGCGAGCGTTCCGGCACGCGCCGCATCGTTGAGCTGGGCGATTTCCTCGCTGCGGGAGTGTTCGGCGGAAAGGCAGGATGCTGGGGCAGACTGGGCCATGGGGAAGTGCTCCTTTTGCGATTGATCCCCCGGCTCGATCCCCCTCCCCTCCCTGCCGTTGCTGGCAGGGTCAGGCGGGAATGGGCTCGTCATCGTTGCTGGATATGACAACGCGGGTGACGATCCGCGCGGGCGCAGCGCGGCTTGCCAGGACGACGCGAAACGGCTGCAGGGGATTGCCGGTCTTCACCACGGCGGTATCGGCCGCCATGCGTTCGGCGACCTGGCTCGCGACGCGATTGGCATTCTCGATACTGCACAGCCGCGCGCGCTTGGGCGAGCGGGTGGATATGGCGGGTTCGCTCATGACACGTGCGGAACTGCTGGAGGCGGGACGATGGTCCAGGCACGGCTCATCAGGTTCGTGATCCGCACACCAACGCCATCGCTAATACGGCACAGCCGCGTCTTCTTGCCCGAGGCAACCACGCGGAACGTTCGTTCGCTGTGGCCATCGGTGAACGTCAGGGCTTCGGCAAGCACCAGCGTGTCACCCGGTTTCGGCTTGCGGCGCGAGGTCAGCGCCAGTCGCTGGCGGCAATGCTCGCGCCACTGCGCGGCGTGCTCGTTTCTTGGCGGATCGAGCAGGTCGAGGATCGAAGCCGGGCAATCGTATTTGTAGGGCCCCATGGTTTCGGTTTGATCCTTGTAACCAAACTCTTCGCCGCTGCGCGCGCCGGGATTCCACTTGACCAGGCAAATGATCGCGAAGGTTTGGCGTGGTGCTGCGGAATCGTAACTCTGGCAGGCGGCATAGTAAGCGCCCGAGCGAACAGTCGACTTGAGCACGCGCATTCCGGTCTCCCGGCCTTTCGCCGGATCGGGCGGATAGGTGCATTGGTCGTCGAGATAGGCTTTCGGCGTGTCGAAGGAACCCATCGCGCCGCGAGACATGAACAGCCAGCCCATGGGGATTTCTCCTATACGAGTTCGGGTTGTCGGGGTGCGAGTTCGAGGCGGGTCTCGCGCACCACGGTCGCGCGGAAGCGGACCGGATCGGCCAGCACCGCGATGTCGCAATAGTGATTGCGCTCGCCGGTATAGTCCTGCCGTCCCTTGCAGCGGCGGAACATCACTTCGCGGCCTGCCCCCATGCAGGAGAGCGCGACCTGGATGTAGATGGCATCGGCATGAAGCGTGATCTCGCCCGAGACGGCAACGCCGCCTGGATTGACGCGCAGGTCATAATCTTCGGGACCAAGCCCCAGCTGCCGCGCGGCTATCCTTAGCGCCGAGCGAGCTTCTCGCTGGAACACGCGTTTGGCTTCCGGGTCGTAGCCCACGCCCCGCCGGGCGAGCGCCACCAGCGCGGGCTTCGACTTGAGTTCGTCGATCCGCCGAAGGCACTGGCGGCGGAGCGGCATGTCTTCGGCAAAGGTTGCATCGGGGGCGAGGCCGAGCGCAATGCGACCGACATGGCGTGCAAGCAGAATGGTTGCCGGATCGCGGGCCGGGTCGATGCCGGCATTGCGCGCGTCTTGCATTGCATCGATCACTGCCTGGGTCGCGGTCGGGATCGTTGCCAGCCCATCGGGCTGGAGCGCCCGGCGGTAGCGGAAATCGAGATCGTAGTTCATCGCGTGGCTCCCTTGCGCCGGAAAGGCGCATGGGCTGCCCACCCCCTCCCCTTCCCGCTCGCCGTGCGAGCGCGGCTGGTGAGAGAAGTGCTGTGCTCTCAGCGATCAGGCCACCTTCCGCTCGGGTTCGGCAAGCGCGGGATCGAACTGGCGCAGCCACTGGACAGCCTGCTCGGCCTTGGCGGCAGCGTGAAGGATCGCGGTCTTGTCGCCGCGCATGATCTTCACCCAGTGATCGATGTAGGACGCGTGGCTGTCGTGCAGCTCGTTCGGCAGGCCGTATTCGGCGCAAAGGATCGACTGCGCCAGGCTCGCCACAACTTCCTCGAAAGCATAGGCCTGATCGCCGAAGCGCTTGCCGAACTGGCGATTGAGCCGTTTGGCGTGGCCCGAGGCATGAGCCAGCTCATGGCAACGGGTCGAAAAGTACGCCTCGATCGAATGGAACGCCTCTGGCTGCGGCAGCGTCACCGTGTCTGTCGCAGGCGTGTAATGCGCACTGCCTCCGCCATGGACGACCCGGATCGGAATTGCATCGAGGAAGTCGCGCACGCCGGCCGACAGTTCACCGATGGCTTTCGGATCCGGTGGCTCCGGGTAGTAATGCGCAGGCAAGCCATCGATCTGGCTGGCGTTGAACACGTGGTTCCACTTCATAAACCTTATGGTCTTTTCGGTGGTCTCGCCGGTCTGCCGGTCGGTATCCGTCTTGTGGGCGGTGCTGTAGAAGACGCTGTAGGAACCGGACTCGCCCTTGCGAACCTGGCCGCCAAGTTCGGCAGCCTGTCTATATGTCATCCAGTAAGGACTGGCGTAGCCGCAGGCCTCGGCCACCGCCCAGAGAAAAAACGTGTTGATCCCCGTGTAGGGAATCCCGTTGTGGCGCAGCGGACGCGTACTGGTCGCTGACCAGGGCTTGAGCCAGGGCGCGGTGCCCGCGGCGATCTTCTCCAGGATAAGGTCGGTGATGACCTGTGCGACATCGGGCCTGGGTTTGCCGGTCATGGCCTTGCCTCCCCGGCAGTGGCAAGCAGCTTGAGATCGGTCCCCTCGCCTGACCATGTAAGCTGCAGCGTGCGCCCCTTGGGTATCCGCCAGGCGACGCGGTCGGCAAAGGCCATGCGGATTCCGGCGAGGATCGCTGCATCTTCGCCTTCGAGGATGGCATGCGCCCGGACGGCGGCATCGTGACGGGAGCGGGTTTCCTGGGTGTCGTAGCTGTCCGCATCGGAATCGTCCGAAGGGCTGAATGCCGCATCGATGATGAGTTCGGTAAGATCGCCCGGATCGAGCGAAGATGTGCGGGTGAGCGCGATCCGCGCATAGTCGGGATCGCTCCAGGCATCGTCGTTTTCGAGGATGGCAAAGTCGCTCGGCACGACAAGGCGGTGGTCATGCTGATCGGCAAGCTCGAGCGTGATCTGGTCGGGGCGGAAGGTCAGCCCGTCATCGTCCGAGCGGGTCTGGAAGCCATCGTCCTGGCTGAAGGACTCCCCGGTGCGGACGTAGCACGAGAGCGCATCGTACCAGGGATAGCCAACGAACTTGCGCAGGGGCGTGTAGAACGTCAGCGGCTGGGCGCCCGCCAGACAATGCGGCTCGCCGTCGACACCGCCGCGCGAGAAGGCGAGCGCGCGTTCAAAGGTGACCGAATCGTAGGAGTCCGCTTCGTCGTAGATCGCCGCATTGGCCGCGAGCGGCTCGAACTTCGGGATATCGCGATAGGTGTCACGCGCATGGACCGTGTGCAGCGGCGGCAACTCGCGGGCGGCTTCGGGATAGTCTTCGTCGTTGACCTTGGCTTCCAGCCAGTCCTCGAAACTGAGACGATGGAAGGGCTCGGCGCGGATGGTTGCGAAGATCGCCTCGCGGCACTGGGTCACAAGGCGTTCGAGCGCGGCGTTGCGGTAGATTTCCTTGCGCGCGGGCAGCACCAGCACGAGATCGGGGGCATCGACGATATCGACCCGGACACTCCACTGCGCATGATGAACTTCCTTCACCTGCGGCAGAGCGTGGATCAAGGTCACACCGTGGAAATTGACCGCCGCCATTTGGCCTACATGGCGTTGCCGGAACACACCGATGCGCACACCGTCGCGCTCGATGACCGCATGCGAGCCTTCAAGGAAATCCGCGCTTGGCAGGCCCTCACCGTTGTAGCTGACAGGCAGCGGATAGAAGCGTGCGGCTGCGGCAACCGCGCGTTCGAGCTTGCCATTGGGCAATGCTGCGAAGTGGAACGCGATCTGCGTTCCCGGCGGTCCGTCCCAGGGAAGGACATCGATGTCCGCTTCGCCGGTCCAGGCATCGCCTGCGATCGCCAGCGAGAACGCACCCGCTGCGCTGGTGGAACTGACTACCGTGTCGAGCCCTGCCAGGCTGAAGAAACCCATGCCGGCCGGATCTTCGCGGTTCCGGCATTCCTCGGACCAGTCTGACTGGCCGAGTGAGACGAGATCGGCAGGATCGGCGATCCCGGCCCCATCATCGGTGACGGTGATAATGCAGGCGTCTCCGATATGTTCAGTGGTGACAGCCACGAAGGTAGCCCCGGCACGGCGGGCATTCTGAAACAGCTCGTTGAAGATGTCGTCGAGGGTCCCGTTGAATATGCGGGTAACCTTGGAAATCACTTGCGGCGAAACGCGGGCCCGCAGCTTTGTCTGAATGGTCATGGGAAGAAGTCCTGTTGTTGGCGCGACCGGCATGGCGCCGCAGGCCCCGAAAGGCCTGCGGCGGCGTTGCGTGAAGGATTGGGATCAGGCGTCGACGGTCTCGCGCGTCGCGGCTGCACCGGGTTCGATGTGGTCGTCCGAAGCGGCGTCTGATCCGGCTTCCGGCTCAGTGGGATCAGACACGTCGTCCTGCGGTTTGGCATCGCCTTCGTCGGGCTGCGCCTCCCCTTCCCCGGCCTCTTCGCCGGCGTCGCCGAGCACCCGGAACCGCATCGCTTCGGGCACCCAGGCAAGCGCGGCCTGCTTGACCTCGGGCGCGACGATGGTCTCACCGGCGAACAGCTTCTCGCAGGATGCCGAAAGGTCGCCTTTCTTCGCGCCCATGAAGCTCGCCGCCATGGTCGGCCCGCCCACTTCGGTGACGTGCGCGAGCAGTGTCTGCTTGCTCACCCGGTCGAAGTAATTGGCCGAGGTGGGCCGCCAGTGATTGGCGACGTTGATCTCCATTAGCGATGCCAGGTGATCATGGATCTCGATCGGTTCGGGTCCGGACTGGCCGGGCTTGCGCGCCACGCCCATGCTCGCTTCGAGCGTGCGGGCAACGCACCAGGCAAGCCAGGCTGCCTTGGCCTCGTCATCGAGCGCGCTGAATGCGGTGAACCTGTCGACCGTGCGTTCGTGCTCGGTCCAGGCGGTATCGAGCGTCTCGCGCATGTCAGCCATCAGCGTGTGCGCCGGAGACTCCGGATAGCTGGCAAGGTAGAGCGAGGGCGACGGTGCGCGAATCGTGGTGCCGAGCGCCTGTGCGCCGTAAGTGAGACCGGCATCGGCAATCGCGAAGATCATGTAGTCGAGCGCGATCGCCGGGTTGGCGGCGAGGTTGACCGAGAGGATGTCACGGCGCTGCACGGCGAGTTCCTCGACCAGTTTCTGCGACAGCGGCTTGGGCGCCGATCCGGCATCGCCGCCTCCGTCCGGCGAACCACCTTCTCCAGTGGCATCGCTGCCACGCGCCTTGCGCTTCTCGATTGGCTTGTCGCTGTAGAGGCCGTGGGCAATGGCCGGTTCGCCGTTCTCGCGCACGATCACAAAGCAGCCGAGATTGGCCTTCATCTCCTCGGGGATCACCGGGGGTTTGTCGTGAAGGGCGTCGTATGCGTCGGTCGCGGCTTCCCACCGAGACTGGAAGTCGGCAACCGCGGTCTCATCGTCTTCGTCGAGGCCGTCGCTCTCGGCTTCGAGCGCGGAGATCGTCTCGAGCAGGCGATCAGCCTCGGCCTGTTCCTCCTCGGTGAGCGGTGCGGGTTCGAGATGGACCTGGTGGAGGTCCTCGGTTGCCGCATAGGGCACCCGGCTTTCAAGAACGGGGCGCACCCAGGCATATCCCGAGGTCTCGGCGACCTCAGTGGCAAAGGCCTGGAGCTTCTCGCCGGCGATGCGCTGGGCGATTTCGGCGTCGATCCAGGTTTCGTTCGAATCCTCGGTGAACAGGTCGCGTTCGATCCGCCCGCCGGCCGCGAGGTACTCGGCTTCGCCAGCCAGCCTTGCCATCGGCGAGGACGAACGCACTGCGCTGTGGGTGATCATGCGGCGGATCGAGTCGGGCTGGTTGCCCTGCCAGGAATCGGCCAGTTCGTTCCACACCATCATCTGGCGTTCGTGGTTGGGCGTGGTCGCATAGGCCTTGGCGACATCGAGCGTGATCAGACCTTCCTCGAGCGCGGCGAAGATTGGATCGGCAAGATCAGCGAGGCGGAGACGTCCTTCGATGAACCGCCGGGTGCGGCCGAACCGCTTGGCGATAGCGTCGAGGTCGCTGCCTTCATTGACGAAGTGCTTGTAGGCGCGGATTTCGTCGGTCGGGGTCATGTCGAGGCGGATGACGTTCTCGATCAGCGAAAGTTCGGACTGCTCGGCGCTGTCGGTGTCGATGACCTTGCAGGGCACTTCGTGGGTCTTGTCCACCTTGCCCGCCTCAAGCAATGCATTGAGCGCCCTCAGGCGCCGACCGCCGGCGGTCACATCGAAGAACCCGCGCCTTTTGGCGGGCACCACGATCAGGTTCTGCAGCAGGCCCTTGGCCTCGATGTTGGCGGCAAGCTCTTCGATGAAGAGGTTGCTGTCGTTCTTACGGACATTGGCTTCGGACAAGCGCAGCTTGCCGAGCGGGATCATCTGGATATCGTTCACGGGAGGGCTCCTCATGGCTGGAATGGATCGAGCCGAACGGCTCAACCCCTCCAGCCCCCCTCCCCTTTCGACACTTCAGGAACGGACTGGACGCCCGGAAGTCAGCAACGCGGGCGGTGCAGGTGATTTTCAGGTGGTGCTGTCGCTAGCGCCATGAGGCATAAATCGAGAATTTATACCTCATGTGCTGGATCGCGACCGGCGATTAACATCATCGATGTTAAGCTGGTGGTTGGCCCGGCAGCGAAGACGTTGCGGGCGTCAGGGAAGTTCGAAAAGCCGAAAGGTCCCGTCCGGGGAGACCTCAAGAACATGATTGACCATCACATCCGCAGGGACCCCGCATTTTGTGAGGTATCCAAGGGCTTCCTGCAAAAGGCGAAGGGCTTCATCTCGGCGAACGCTAGGCAGGATGATAAGACCGGGGTGTATCTCCTCGCGTGCCACCAGCTTGCGGAAATCGATGGCGTTCTCGGTGACGATGACCCGATCTTCGGCAAGGCAGCGAGAAAGGACAACGTGATCAGGCTCGCCGAGGCGGCCCATGTCTCTTGGATGAATTGCACTGTGCTCGCCCGTTTCATTGAGAACGCGGGCGAGCAGTGGAGACAGGCACTCGTCGATAAAAAGGTTCAAGCCGCTTTCGCCCAGGGCCGCCCGCCGGGCCGCCCCACCAGCGGATGGGTCCGGGCATAAAGCGCGGCAGTCTCAATTGCCTCGCGGCTCAGGTGTGGATTGTCATCGAGAATATCCTCGACACTATCACCACCTTCGAGCCTGCCAAGAACCGAATAAACCGTCATGCGCGTGCCGCGCAGCACCGGAGTGCCGCCCATGATTTCTGGGTCGGTGACAATGTGGTCTTCGCGCGCCTTGCTGTAGCGCTCGGCACGTTCGGCGAGATCGGAACCGACGAGCGCGGGAATATCGACAACGACTGCGGGCGCGATTTCGAGCGGCTCGCTCGTCATGCTCGCCACCGGACGTTCGGAGAGCCTGCGAACAAGGTCGCGCTTGGTGGCAAGTGAAAGCGTTACCGGCAGGCGCGTGACAATCGCCGCGTAGGGCACCGCGTGGAGCGGCAGCATGCGCCGCCGCCCGCGCGCTTTGGCGCGAATCCCGGCAAGGACCCGCTCTTCGATCGCCTTGTCGACAGACCGCACGGATACATCGGCAAGAGCCGCCACTTCCCGGGAAGAAAACTGGCCAGTCATTTAATTACTCCCTAGCTAGGGGAGAGATATACGCAATGGGCGAATTTTGCAAGGCGCGGGGATGCAGGACTCTGCTTTGGTCGTGGCTGTTCAGCTGGGTGCGCCCACCGGCTCAGCCAACGACCTCCGCCAGTACCGCCTCCGCCTTCTCCATCGGCACGAACACGCGTGTCTTGTAGGCGATGATCTCGGTGAAGCAGCCCATGGCCTTGAGCCCGGCGATCCTTCCGGGTTCGACATCGGCAATCTCGATCCGCCGCGCGCCGTTTACGCGTGAGGTGCGGATCGTAAAATTCTTGGGATGCGGCGCTTTCCATGTGCCGCCGCCAAGGATGGCCTGAACGATCTTGCCCGGATCGACCTGAGCCTTGCGAGAAACGCCAAGCCGCTCGAGCGTGGCATCGACGAACAGGTCGTGGACGTGGCGGCCGAGCCAGGAGGCGCCGGTCTGATCAACGATGCGATTGACCGTGAGGTCTTCCTTGGGCAGTGCCCCCCAGATCGGCAGCAGCAGGCCTGTTGCGAGGTAGACCGTCTCGGTGACGAGCTGGTTCTCGTCAGCGGCGTACTCTGCCTGCCAACGCGCCTCGAAATCGTCCTGTTCAATATCTTCCCACGCGGCTTCGGCGAGGCGTTCGGCAAGGATGTATTCGCTGCGCAAGGGACGCACGAGTTCGAACCGGCGGATGTAGTTGCCGTCCTCGTCCATGTGCGAGGGCGCGGGACTGCACAGCGCGACCTTGTCCGAACGGGCGTTGTGCAGGAACCGCGGTTTGTCTTGATGCGCCGCCATCGCCATGACGCGCTCGAGCGAGGTGAGCTTGCGACGCTGGGTGAGCGAGAGTTCGAGCAGGTGCGAGGTCGCCCCGGTCACCGGATCGGTACGGATCACCGTGTCGGACAGGACTTCGCAAGTTTCGACCGCGATGGTCTCGACCCCGATGTCGAAGGTTCCGGCTTCGCGGGCGGCGGCGACGCGGGTTTCAACGAGCGTGAGGAACTCGTCGAAGATCGCGTTCTGCACTGCGATCTTCATCGCGAGGATGCGGTTGAGCCAGCACTGGATCGGCGGCAGGTTTTCGCTGAGCACACCGTCGCGGTCGGTCAATTCGAGCCCGCTGATCGTCTCGAACTCCTGCAGGCTGGTGCTCTTGAGTTTGCCGGTGGCAAGCAGGCCATACCAGTCGTGCAAGGCATGTTTGGCGTAAATGCTCTCGAGGTTGTCGGAAGCATCGAACATGCCCTGCCCTCCGGTCTGGCGCTGACCGCGCGTGAGCGCGCCCAGCGCGTCGAGCCGCCGGGCAATGGTGCTGGTAAACCGCGCCTCGCCCTTGCAGTCGGTGGTGACCGGGCGGAACAGCGGCGGGCAGGCCTGATGAGTGCGATGCGTGCGCCCGAGGCCCTGGATCGCCCGGTCGGCACGCCATCCCGGTTCAAGCAGGAAGTGGACACGGCGCTGCTGGTTCTTGACGTCGAGGCTGGCGTGATAGCTGCGCCCGGTGCCGCCGGCATCGGAGAACACGAGGATGCGCTTGGCCCCGGTCATGAATGCACTGGTCTCGGCAAGGTTGGTGCGCGGCGAGCGGCTTTCGAGCCGCTGCTGACCCGAGCCGTCGCGCACCAGGCGTTTGCTGCGCCCGGTTACTTCGGCCACTACAGTGACGCCGTAATGCTCGAGCAGGGCATCGAGCGCGGTCGGGATCGGCGGCATGGCGCAGATATATTCGAGCAGTTCGTCGCGTTTTGCCTCGGCCTCGGGATTGATGACGGGGTTGCCGGCATCGTCGAACATCGGACGCGAGCGGACATCGCCGAGCTCGTCGACGTACTCTTCCATCTGCCGGGTCGGAAAGGCACGCCCGAGGTAGTCGACGACGTATTCCTTGCAGTCGGTTGTAATGTCGAGTGTCTCGCGATCTTCCGGTTCAAGCTCGTTCAGCCGCCGGTTGAGGATCGATTCCGCCGTGCTGACCAGCTGCACGACCACGCTTTCATCCTGTACCAGATGCTCGTCGATTGCCGGATAGATCGATGGCAGCTTCATCGAGAGCAGAACCTGGCTGAAGAAGCGCTGCTTGGTGCTCTCGAACCGGCTGCGCGCCGCGGCCTTGGCGCCGCTGTTCAAGGTGCGGTCTTCGAGGCCATCGACAATCCCGGTGAGTTCGAGCGCGGCTTCGAGGTTCTGGTGGATGATCGTCCAGGCTTGCGAATAGGTGTCGTAGACCGCGATCTGCTCAGGCGTCAGTTCGTGGCGCAGGATATCGTACTCGATGCCGGCAAAGCTCAGCGCCCGGGCCAGATAGAGCCCCGATGCCTTGAGATCGCGCGCCACCAGCTCCATTGCGGCAATGCCGCCGTCGCGGATCTCGCTGATGAACTGCTCTCGCGTGGCAAAGGCCGTTCCCGGCCCCCACAGACCAAGCCGCACGGCATAGGCAAGATTGTTGACGTCCGACGCCCCGGTCGCCGAAGCATAGAGCACGCGGGCGCGTGGCAGCGTGTTTTGCAGCAGCACCCCGGCAATCCCCTGGAGCGAGCCTTCCTTCTGGCCCAGCGCACCTTCCCCACCCGCAACACCGCCCATTTCATGGGCTTCGTCAAAGACGATCACGCCCTCGAAGTCAGCGCCTGCCCAGCGCACAATCTGGTCGAGCCGCGTGTCTTCGACGCGCGATGAGCGCAATGTCCCATAGGGCACGAACAGGATGCCTTCTGGCGCGGTGATTTCCTCGCCGATCTTCCAGCGGGAGATTTCGAGAATATCGGCAGGCAGCCCGCCGATCGCCGACCAGTCGCGCTGCGCGTCCTCGAGTAGCGGCGCGTTCTTCGAAATCCAGATATGGCGGCGATTGCCCCTGAGCCACTGATCGAGGATGCAGGCTGCGGCTTGCCTGCCCTTCCCTGCTCCGGTGCCATCACCGAGGAAGAAGCCGGTGCGATAGAGCTGTCCGTCGGGTTCTTCCTTGAGCGCCACTTCGCCTGCGGGATGGCTGAACCGACCCTGCAGGTCGCGCGACCAGGCCTCGCCTGCATAGATGACGGTCTCGAGCTGGGCGGCCGAAAGCAGGCGCGCAGTAACGGTGCGTTCGGGCAGGTGCGGCACATAGCGGGGCTTTGGCGCCGCGATCGAAGCCATGGCGGCAGATTCGACGAGGTGGGTCGGGTGTTCGCCTGCTTCGGGGAGTACGATCCGGGAGGGCCGGTAATCGGCATAGACCCCGCGCTGCTCGCCCATGGGCGCTGGGTCGCCCAGCACTTCGTATGCGACTGGTCTCACTTCGTTGGTCTGGGCAGCGCGGATGACGACGGGGCGCGCCGGTCCAGCCTTCACCGAACGGAAGAACCCGAGTTTGGCCGCACGAGGCACGGTTGAGTGCTGCGCATCGCGCAGCGGCATGCGCGGGGGTACGGCGGTAATGGCTGCTAACAACTCGCCGGCTGACTGGCGGTTGATCGTCGAGACCCCGCCATCGTCCGACACCTTGTCAATCACCAGCATACGCACCGCGATACCGGTCCCGTGTTTGGCATAGCCGCCCTTGTCGAGCCGGAGCGAGAGGACGACGCGCGCACCCTTCAGCGCATGGCGGAACGCCTCGCCACCTCGCGCCGTCGGTGCAAACCAGTCGGGCATGATCGCGACGATCCGGCCGCCGGGGCGCAGGAAATCGAGCGCGGAACGCAAATGCCGGGCCGCCGTATTGGGATCTTCGCCTCGCGATTGCGAGACCGAGAACGGCGGGTTCATGAGAATGACGCTCGGTCGTTGCGCACCAGCAAGGAGTGCGGTCAGCTTCGCGCCATCGTGGCAGGTGACCGGAACGCCCGGGAACAAGCCCTTGAGCAGCTCAGCGCGGGTCGGTTCGAGCTCGTTGAGCAGAAGCCGATCGACATGAGGCTGCGACAGTTTCGCCAGAATGCCGGTTCCCGCACTCGGTTCGAGCAAGACATCGTCGGGTGACAGCTGCGCAAGGTGCACTGCAAGCATGGCCAGCGCGGGCGGGGTCGAGAATTGCTGGAAAGCGATCTGGCTCTCGCTGCGCACGGTATGGGTCGGAAGCTCGCGCGAGAGGTTTTCGAGCGCGCGGATGGCAGCGAGAACGTCACAGCTGCGGATCAGCTCGGGCACGGCGAGCACCACTGCCGCTTCAAGCGCCTCGAAACTATCGCGTTGCTCCCAGAATCCGTCGGCATCGGAGCCGCCGCAGGCTTCGGTCATCGCTTCGCTGAGCGCGGCGCGATCGATGGGGATGGCCAACAACAGCTTGGCGGAAATCGTGCGGGCGGCGGAAAGAATGGCATCGGCGCGCGAGATCGTGACGGTCATGGAGCGGGTCCCCTCAAGGCAATGGGCCGGACTGGCCCATCCCTTCTGCCCCCCTCCCCTCACCGCTTCAGGAGATCCGCCCAATCGTTCGCGCCGCGCGGAGGCCAACGAGTCTCAATGGCAAGACCAGGGCGGGAGTAGGCAGCAAGGGCGCGTTTCGCCGCGCGATGCCCTTCCGCATCGTTGTCGGCGAGGAGGATCAGGCGTTCGATGGTTCGCGGAATGGTCAGCTGATGAAACCGCTTCGCGCCCATGCTGGCCCAGGCCTTGATGCCAACAAGATCGGTGAAGGCTGCCGCGGTCTCGAATCCTTCGCATAGCCCGAGAACACGCCCAAGCTTACCATTGGTCCATGCGGCTCCGATGGCTCGGCCAAGGCAGAGTTTGGCAGTGCTGCTGCCGGTTCGTGGATCGAGGAATATCCGCTGGATCGCAGCAAGGTCACCGTCGCGGCGCATCCCGACCAGCAACGCCGGCTCGAATCGAGCCAGGGCCCCCTGCCCTCTCGGACACCGTGGATGGAAACGCAGGTCCTGGAGTACGCCGCCGATGCCACGAACCTGGCGGATATAGCGTTCGGCGAGCGATCCCTCGATGGGACGACCCTCGCGCCAGATCCTGAAGAAGGCGTTTCCCGACCTTGCAGGCGCTCGCTCGATCTTGGCCGGATCGAAATGCGGTATGCGTGTGATTCGGCCAATGGCCAGCAACACCTCCGAACGGTCGCAACCTGCATGGCAAGTGACAAGAATTGCGCGATCGCCCTGCCGGATCGACAGAGAGGGCGTCCTGTCGGCATGGGCTGGGCATAGGCACATGGCTGTGTTCCCGGACCAGGTGCCGCCCAGACGGCTAACCAGCGCTTTGAGCTCGGATGTGGGTCTGTTGCAAACGAGGGTCATGCAATCGAAGCACGATCCCCCTCCCCTCAACCCGCTTCAGTATCGAATCCCGGCTGGACTGAAGGAGATTATGGATATAGGGAAAAGAAAACGTTCAAGTCTATTCGCTGGGACCAAAATGCATTCAGAAGTCGAACGCATAGCAGAAATGGCGCAAACTGGCGAACGCATGATCGAAAGACTGCGACGCCAAGCATTCCTACCCGAATCGCGTAAGGAGCTTACCGTTCGATTCGGGATCGCAGAAGCTGCGAGCCTGCTTGGCTGTTCAACGAATCGTATCCGCATGGCTGAAGACGATGGGCGACTGCCTCCTCCTCCGCCAACAGAGAATGGACGGCGCCCCGGATACGGGATCAATGATCTGCTTAACATGCGCGAAGTTCTGGGCGCATCTCCGGCGCGCGCTCCGCTCGATAACCCGGCGATTATTGCTGTCCAGAATTTCAAGGGCGGTGTCGGCAAATCCACGGTAACGACCCACCTTGCGCATTATTTCGCGGTCCAGGGCTATCGCGTCCTCGTGGTTGATTGTGACAGCCAGGCGACGACAACGACGTTGTTCGGTTTCAACCCGCATTTTAATATCACGCGAGAGCAGACGCTCTATCCATACCTCTCAATCGATCCTACCCAGACCGACCTCCTCTATGCTGTGCAGAAGACGCCCTGGCCTAACGTTGATCTGATCCCTTCCAATCTCGAACTCTTCGACGTCGAGTATGAACTGGCCGCATCGGGTGCCGATGGTGGCAGTGTGCTAGCCTCTCGCTTCCGCAAGTTGAAACAGGGCTTGCAGGACCTCGCTAGGGATTACGATGTCGTGATCCTTGACCCGCCTCCTGCACTTGGGACCATTTCGCTCGCGGTAATGCAGGCGGCCAATTCACTGATCGTGCCGCTGGCAGCCACGACGCCAGATTTCTGCTCTACTGTGCAGTTCCTTTCGATGATGGATCAGGTGACCGGGCAACTGGCGGATGCGGGAATCGTCGTCGATTACGATTTCGTCCGGCTCCTGTGCTCGAAGTTCGACAGCAACGATCCGAGCCACGCGATGGTAAGGCAGATCATGGAGCAGACCTTCGGCCCTGCCCTGCTCCCCGTTCCAATACTAGAAAGCGCGGAAATCAGCCATGCCGCATTGCGTATGATGACGGTTTACGAACTGGAGCGCCCAATCGGCACGGCACGAACGCACAAGCGCTGCAAAGGCAATCTCGATGAAGCCCTCGCCCAGGTCGAAGTTCTCGTGCGTAAAGGCTGGGGTGTTGCCTCACCTGCGAGCGAGCAGGAGGTGATCAATGCATAAGCCGATATCTGTTCCATTTTGCAATGTTCATGGTTTGTTCGATGCAATGGCACTCGGCGAAGGAGCGATCTGATGGCGAAAAAGCAAAGCGACTACCTCGCCAGTCTTTTGGCTGAGGACGAGGCGGAAGCGGAGTCACCAAAGAGCGACGCGCAGGATGCAGCGATCCCCCTTCCCTCTCGCGGTGAGCCGACGCGGGCCAGTGCGCGTGCAGGCCTTTCGCTCCTCGGACGTGAGAATGCGCTGTCGCGGGTTGCAACCGGCGAAGTCCGGCAAGTCACACAACTGCTTTTGGATCCGGCGCGTGTGCGGGTCTGGGCTGGAAATGCGCGAATTCAAGCAAAGCTCACTGAGGACAATTGCCGCGATCTCATCGATTCGATCGTAGCAGAAGGTGGGCAGAAGGTTCCTGCGGTTGTTCGCCACATCAAGGACGATCCAGCCCACGACTATGAGCTGATCGCAGGAACCCGGCGCCACTTCGCCATCTCCTGGCTGCGGGCACATTCCTACCCGGACATGAGGTTGCTCGCGCAGGTTGCCGAACTCGACGATGAAACAGCTTTCCGCCTCGCCGATATCGAGAACAGGGCCCGCAAGGACATCTCGGACATCGAGAGGGCGCGGAACTACGCTGCAGCACTCGAATTGCACTATGGCGGTAAGGCCGTCCGCATGGCTGAGCGGCTCAAGCTCTCAAAGGGCTGGCTTTCGAAGATGTTGAAGGCAGCCACGATCTCTGACGATGTGCTCGTTGCATTTGCCAACCTGCACGAGCTGACGCTCAATCCTGCTTACAAGCTGGCCACCGCTCTTGACGACAGTGCGCGCGCGACCGCCATTCTCAAAGAAGCCAAAGCGATCGCTGGCGAAAACCAGGCTGCATTAGACAGCGGCACCCCTCCCCTCCCCGGCTCAGCAACCTTGCGTCGGCTCATGGCTGCAAATGCCGTGAAGGCTCCAGCACCGGTCGATTTGCAGATGGAGATTGCCGGTCCACACGGTAGGCCTGTCGTGGCCGTTAAGGCGGTCAACCGGCAGGGGATCACCCTGCACCTGCCGATGGCAAGCGGTGCAAGCGACGATGCTGTCGCCGAGGCGGTTCTGAAGGTTCTGGAAGGCCTTCGAGAGAACGGGATCTCGGTGAAATAGTGGACGGCGTAGCTGCTTTGGTCGGCGCAAGTGCCCGGAAGTTTCCTCGAGGAAACTTCTCGTGAGTCGCGTCCGCAAGCAAGCCGTGGGCGAGCAGTTTGATCTGTTTCTGCCGTATATCGCCGATCTCAACTTCCGCGATCAGCGGGAGATGATGGAGCGTCCGTTCTTCAGCCTGGCAAAGTCGAAACGAATCAAGCCTATCGACTATAACAGCCCGGATGGGAAGCTGTGGGTCCATGTCAGCGCCAATCCTGATTATGGCATGGCCACGATCTGGGATGCGGACATCCTTATCTATTGCGCAAGCATGCTGGCCGACATGGCAAGGCGAGGGCAGAACGATATACCTCGCAAGTTGCATATCATGCCTTATGATTTGCTCCGGGCTATCGGGCGACCGACGACAGGCCGTGCCTATGAGCTCCTTGGCCAGGCTCTCGACAGGCTCGTATCGACAACGATCAAGACCAACATCCGCGCGGAGAATCGGCGCGAGGCAACGTTCAGCTGGCTCGATGGCTGGACGCAGCTGGTCGATGAACGCACCGAACGTTCCAAAGGCATGACGCTTGAGCTCTCGAACTGGTTCTATGAAGGCGTGCTCATGAAGGGCGGCGTGCTGGCCATCGACCGCGCCTATTTCAGCATCAGTGGCGGGCGTGAGCGCTGGCTTTACAAGGTAGCGCGCAAACATGCCGGCGGGGCAGGGGAGGGAGGCTTTGCCATCTCCATGCCGGTACTGTTTGAAAAGAGCGGCGCGGAAGGGGCCTACCGTCGGTTCAAGTTCGAGCTCCTGAAGCTTGCCGAGAAGAACGCCTTGCCCGGCTACGAATTGGTGGTCGAACAGTCAGCAAGAGGAGAACCACTCCTTCGGATGCTCCGTAATGACGCAAAGGGTGAACGCTTGACTGTATCTGCCGAAGACATCGCCGAGTGTCGATCCGCGTTCGATCAGCTTGCAGGCGATGCGAGGGCAGGGGAGGGCGCATCCACCGAGTCCGTCGAGAAAGTTTCCTCAAGGAAACCTTCCGAGCCGGTGAAGCCTCCAAGAGATGAGGAAGAGGTTCTGGTCGACGCTCGCTCGTTGATCAAAAGCACCGTCGCCGGGCTCTCCGACGCCGCCACACGTGGCTTCATGACGGATGATACGATTGAACTCCTCCGCCGCGAATGTCCGGGCTGGGACCTCTATAATCTTCATGCCGAGTTCGAAGCCTGGGTGAACGCTTCAGCCGAGCGAAGCCCGGTCAATTGGCAAAAAGCCTTCATAGGCTGGGTGAAGCGACATCACGAAAAGCACCGGCACGAATTGCGCGGCTGAGGCTCTCGGGCCGCCGAACGGAGACAAGGCAGCAGTGTCGATTCACCCGGCAAACCGGTCAAATTCCAGGTGATCGCCGGTCTGCGTTCCCGAAGTGTCGTGTCGAGAGAACTTGGCGCCAAACCCGGAGTAGACCATTCAACTCCCACGCGACCAATTGAATCACTTTACGACGACCTCCGGCAAAACTGATTCAAAAATTCATGCAAGCTTGCGGCATTGCGTAGCCTTTCGACACTTCAGGAACACAAGGCAGTCGATCAACGACACTCCGGGAACCGATAACCGACACATCAGGAACAGCACTCCCGACACAACGGGAACAGATTGTCGATATAACAGGAACGGTTCGATGCGACCGACTCGCGGATTTCTGGGGCAAGCACGCCAATTCCGGGCCATCTAACTTTCTAACAGTACGATTTAACCCCTCTAACCCATCGGAGAAGTTCAATTTCATTGAGTTGATAAGGGGAAGGGCGCCATCGGCCAGGACGTAATCACAAAGCACGCAAACTGCCTACCGCGTGCGATCGAGCAAACGGTCTATCTCATCCATGGCTGCATCGAACTCGGCAAGCAGCGGGGAGGGAAGGGTGCCCGACCGCTCGCTGCTTATCTGGATAGCTCTCTCATGCTCGCCAGTGACCACCAGCAAGACCTTGCCCTTGACCGTCTCGACACGGGCCATCCCCGCATCGACCAGCGCATCGCGAACGGCATAGGTACCGCGCCGCGTAATCCCGAATGCCGCACCCATCTGTTCGAGCCCGAGCGGAGCGAACCCCGCAAGCAGCATCCAGACCTGCGGAGCTCGGGCTGACGAACGCAGATGGCCAAGCCTGTCGTGCATGCGCATCGCCTGCCTGCGGGCGGTCTCGTCAACTCCGATCAGCAGCTGAACACTTGCTGCCAGCCTTTCTGCTATCACGATCCGCCGCGAGCAGGGCCCCAGAACCGGCCTGAGCGCTTCTGCGGTCACCGCGCCGGGGCAGGGGAGGGAGACGCGCCAGGCCTCGCAGGAGGTCAGTAGATGGCCCAGGAGTGCATCGAGGGCCCAAAGCGGAGTGCGGATACCCGCGCGCTCGATCGCAACGCCACGGCCCAGCAGCGGCAGCACGGCAGCACCGCGTTCGACCGGCGCGAACAGCGCCGATTGCCGCAGACGCCGATTGAGCTGTTCGAGCGCCGCGAACGGCAAGGACGACGCAGAGGGAAGGGGGCTTTCGCCGATCAGCGCGCGTGCAGCCTCAAGCGCCTTGTTAGGAAGCTCTGCAGCGTCATTGTCGCTGCCGTCGGCCGTAAACCTCGCGGCGGCAGATACCGTCCGGGCTGCCTCACTCAGCGGCTCCCAGGGGTGATGGCCCAGCTCGGCAAGCAGGGCGCGGACGATGGCATGCGCGGGGCAGGGGGTGAGGGGGGTCTCCTGCGGGGCGCGACTGATCCCTGCGAACCAGTGATCGAACCGCATTTCGGCATCGGTGAACCCCGATTGCAGCAGCGCGGCGATCAGTGTCCGGCGCAGCAAGTGCATGCAAAACAGAGTTTTTTCGTCATTGGAGAGGCCCGCGGCCAGCCCGTCGAGCCGCCCCAGAACAAGCGCGCAGGACGCCTCGGCCAGCGCGACCTCTTCGCCGGAAGCGTCTTCATCAAGGGCAAATTCTGCGAGCGGATCCACGCCTAATGTGTAGTGAAACTACGAACGCTGCACAAGTGCCTGGACGTCCTGCATGGCAACATGTGATAATTGCACTTATCGCATGTTGCTTATCTATAAGAAAGACGGCAGAATCACTTGGCGATGGCCCCCGAAACCGCCCTTGATGACGATGACCAGCAAACGGGCGAAGCGCTGGCGCTCTCGCGCGAACTGGCGCTTGTGGCGCGCCAGCCGGGCACTGGCCCCAGCCCGGACCTGCTTGCCGCCTATGCCCGTGCTGCCGCGCCCAACACCTTGCGCGCGTTTCGGTCCGACGTGATGGCGTTCGACGCATGGTGTCGGGGCAGGGGAGAGAAGACCGTTCCCGCCACGCCCCAAGCAATCGCCGATTGGCTTACGGTGCGGGCAGGCGAGGGGGCGGCGCCTGCCTCGCTGTCGCGTTACAAGGCCTCGGTCGCAAGGCTGCATCGCCTCTGCGGCCTTGCCGATCCCACTGCTGACGAACTGGTGCGGCTCACGCTTGCTGCGCACCGGCGCGAGAATGGGATAACCCAGAAGCAGGCACGCCCACTGCGGTTTCGGGGGGCGGTCAAGGATCCGCTCGCGGACAGCCCACGCGGGCTCAACGTCAAGGCAGTACTGGCATCGCTCGGCGAGAGTCTCACCGACCTGCGCGACAAAGCGTTGCTCAGCCTCGCCTATGACACGGGCCTTCGCGCCAGTGAGCTGGTCGCGGTGCGAGTAGATGACATAGGCGAGGCAATCGATGTTGATGCACGGCTGCTCAGGGTTCTCCGCTCGAAGGGCGACCAGGAAGGCGAGGGGGCCACTGCCTATCTGTCTCCACGGACCGTACGTGCTCTTGCAGACTGGCTCCAGGCTGCCGGGATAGGCGAGGGGCCGGTGTTCCGGCGGGTGATCGTGCGGCGCTATGCGGCCAAGCCGGCGCGCAAGGCCGGCAATTGTGCGAACCGGGGATGGAACGCACGCTGGGAGCCCGAACGGTTTGCAGCGAAAGCCGCAATGGGCGCGCGAGTCGAATACAATGTGGGGGAGGGCGCGCTCCATCCGGGATCGGTCACGCCGCTGCTGCGCGCCATGTTGCGCCGGGCATTCGAGGCTGGCGCGTTCGCCGATTTGGATGCGACGACGTTCGAAAAGCAGGTACACGAGGTCAGCGCGCACTCGACGCGTGTGGGGGTCAACCAAGACTACTTTGCGGCCGGCGAAGACCTCGCTGGGATCATGGACGCGATGCGCTGGAAAAGCCCGAGGATGCCATTGCTCTACAACCGCAACCTCGCCGCCGAACAGGGTGCGGCGGGGCGATTGCTGAAGCGCATGAACTGAGGATGGGGTTGTAAGCCGAGCCTCGATACGTGAATGTTCTGACGAGACTGGGCCGTGCCCCGGGCGATGCGATTTCGGCGGCGTTTTGGAGTCGCCGACGGTCGGCCTCTGCAGTGCGGAGCAGGGGTTAATTTTCTTCGATCCTATGCCGACAGATATCGTCTGTGCTGCCGGAGGTTCAATCTCGCAAGAGCATTGGCCGTGGAATTGCTAGCAAGTGCACATCTCGCAATCGTTTACGGAATCGTCCGGCTGGCACCTTGGTGCAAAAAAGTTCTATGCACGGATGCGAGCGATTGTGGATATTCGCGCGGCAGTGACCGGCAGTAGCAAGGCTGATAGCATGGTGAAACTCCGTGTCGCATTCCGTGAGAAATCCCATGCGCCTTCATTTCGTGGCTGCAATCTTCACCTTAGTGTTTCTGATCTCATGTAGCCAGCATGAGCGGCGAGGCAGTGCGACCTCAACCGGTACCGACGAAGCGGAGACCATCTCTCACGACCTTGGCCCGTTCTTTTATGCTGAGACCGAAATGTATGACAATATGAGAGCGGCTATCGGGACCAGTTCAGGGGACAATTGGGTAAGGATGATGATCGCGCATCATGAGGGAGGTGCGGCGCTGTCGCGCATTGTTCTTAGGGAGAATCCTTCTTCATGCATTGCTGATCTGGCTAGAGAGACCATGAGAGTTCAAGTGGATGCTGTCGGCGTCCTCCGGGCGTTGGAGCGCGAAGGCCCGCTTGACATGGAAAGTGCCTTCATCTTTCTAAAGCCAATTCAAGCAATGCACGACGCGACAATGAGCGTGAATGGTGCCAATGCTTCGGAAATCTGGTTGCGAAAGATGATCGCACATCATCGTGGAGCGATTGCAATGTCCGAGGTTCTTTTGAAGCAGCCCGCTGTTCCCCGGGAGACGGTCAATGCTGTCCGAAGGGTCCGCAGCGCGCAACTGAATGACCTGGTGGTTCTTGAGCGGGCACTTGCCGAGCCGGAACTAATTGACAAATCAGATGGCAGGGACGCTACCACGACTGTTCATGTGCGGACTTGCCCCAGCAAGGCGCGCGGATGACGCGAATAGGCATGACCCCGACCGAAACTCGTACCGGGCTGGCGCCCTCGGTGGGGGCGCAAGCGGAGTTCTCGCGCGATCGGGGAAGCGATTGATGCGTCCGGCGAGCGCCTTGGTAGCCTACCTGGTCCACGAGACCCGTTGATCGACAATGGGCTGTCATGTGCAGTCCGGTCGCCAACTGAAGATCGCAGGCAATGGGAAGTCACCACGGCGATGCCCATTCTGCCCGAGCGGGAGGCAGCGTAACTTGTTTGCATACCGCCATGATCGTGCCCGATCTCGGAATTAAGGGTGTCCTGATCGAGGGGAGTGCGAGACTCGGATCTTATTCAAGGGCGGTGTGATCCGAAACGGCAACCGCAACGACGAGCGCCAGCGCGGCGTCTTCGATGCGCCTTTGCGCTTTGATTACGCGTTCGCCCGTATGGTGCGGCCAAAGCGCAGCTTCATGCTCGAGGCTGCAGAGAGGCACCGCCGGGGGCTTCGACTAATGGGCATCACCTGATGCCGCCCGTTTCACCGCTGGAGAGTTTCAATGTACCAGAAAATTCTGGTGGCTTATGATGGATTGAAGTTCAGTCAGACTGCCTTAAGACACGGGTCCGACCTCGCAAGTCTCTGTAAGTCGGAATTGCATCTGCTGGGAATAATCGCGACAACGGGCAGTAGCGGGCTTGCCGAGGCATATGGAGAAATCGATGTCTGGGGGATGGAGCGTGAAGAGCTCGAACAAGCCCTCGACATGGCCGCCTTGGAATCTGACAGGCAGGGGGTGAACGCCATCATCCGCATACGGCAAGGCGATCCCGGGCGTGAGATTATTGCCTATGCCCATGAAATACATGCTGACCTTGTCGTTCTGGGCCATTCAGAGAAGGGCATGATCGAGCGTTGGTTTGACGGATCGGTTGGCGGCGACTTACTCAGACACCTTCCAGGCAACCTGCTCATCGCGAAGACATAGCATTGGCGCCGGTTGCGAGGGTCACTGTGCGCGGCCAACGTTACAGTATCATCACCATCCGGCCATCGACTTTCCCCGCCTTGAGGTCACCGAACACCTGGTTGATGTCATCGAGTTGCGTCTTGTGTATGTGGGCGCGGACCTTTCCCTCCACCGCAAACTCAATGGCTTCGGCGAGATCCTTGCGCGTGCCAACGATCGAGCCGCGGATCGTGATGCGCTTCAACACCACATCGAAGATCGGCGTCGGGAATGTCCCTGGCGGGAGGCCGGTCAGGCTCACGGTTCCCTTGCGGCGCACCATCTGCAGTGCCTGCGCGAAGGCGGGAACCGAGACGGCCGTCACCAGGACGCCATGCGCGCCGCCGCCGGTCTCCTTGACGATCCTGGCAGGCGTATCGGGCGCTTGCGCGTTCACGGCCAACTCGGCGCCGAGCGAACGGGCGAGGGCGAGCTTCTCTTCGGTCACGTCGAGGGCGACGACATGCAGACCCATTGCCTTGGCATACTGGATCGCAATATGACCAAGCCCGCCGACGCCGGAAATGGCGATCCACTCGCCCGGCTTCGCTTCGGTCTCCTTGATGCCCTTATACGTTGTCACGCCTGCGCAGAGAATGGGTGCCAGCTCTGCAAAGTCGGCATTATCTGGCAGCCGTCCCACAAACGGTGCCGCGCCGATGACATATTCGGCAAAACTGCCATTCACCGTGTAGCCGCTCATATGCTGCGATTCGCAGAGCGTCTCCCAGCCGATCTCGCAGTACTCGCACTGACGGCAGGCATCGTGGAGCCAAGCCACACCGACCGCATCGCCTTCCTTCAACCCAACGACGCCAGGTCCGAGCGCTGCCACGATCCCGGCACCCTCGTGTCCTGGGATGAAAGGCGGAGTCGGCTTCACCGGCCAGTCGCCGTTTGCTGCATGGGGTCGGTACATAGAACGGACCCAGATATACGCTAAGCGCCGTCACCCCCGGGCACGTGTCCAAAACCACCCGTTTGTCGTACAGTAGGTGCCGACAATTGGGTTTCCCGTCATTCCGCCTGCGGAATGCCTTATGATGGGACATACCCGTCGTTCCCATCAACAGGCGGAAGTGGCTGCTCACGCCCGATGGGGCTGTTACCGGCTTGATTAAACATCAGCGCTGAACCCGGAAAGCTGCAGAATTCCGACGGGACAGCTCTTATTGACCGAAACGGCTCAAGCCGCCGGTCCGGTCAGCCGATGCTTCGGTCGCAGGCGAAATCGTAGGCGCGGCTAGCTTGGCAAAAGCCCGGCTGACCCAGTCGCTGCACGAACCACTGCTTACTCTCGCCTCCTGGGCGCGCGGCAAAGCCTCATCGAAGCGTCGCGCGAAAGTTTTGATCGGCGCTCATTGTGCGATTGAGCACTGCTGCGAAGTGCAAAGCAGAAGCGCAGAATGCCCGTTCATCCCGAGACGGCATCTCGTCAATAAATGTCGGAGGGGAGTCGGGAGGCGACATCTCGAATGTTCCTCGCAACTGTGATGTGCTCTCTTAATGAGCCAGAAGGTGCCGTGCCGCAGCTACAAGCTCGGGCGGAAGTCCTTGGCACCTGATCGTAATTCCGGGGCAAGAGCGCCCTCTCACGTGGTCCATCGCTAGCGCGCGCAGGGCTTCGAGTTTTGGATCGGCCAGCGGTGGTACGCCTCGATGCCCGAACACTAACCGTAAGAGCGCCCGCAGCACGCCTCTGGGCTCAGGATGCCTGATTGATCGCCTTTGCAGCCCATCGGACAGGCCCACCAGCAGAGCCTTCTGCTCGATCAACGTGAGGACGGGCAGCCCGGTAGTGTCGGGAGCTGACCCGTCGACCGCATGCTCTTCGTGACCGAGCTGAGAATGCCCGTCCAAGGACGCCGATGAAGGCGTGCAGATACGCCGAGGGAGAACATCGGTTTCCAGGCGGACGGGGACAGCCACGACGCCCACTTGGCCAGCTAGCCCGCCGAACCGCTGGCGATGGACGGGGGAAGGCAGCACCCTTTGAGTGTGCATGACCTAATGGGCTCCACTGGTGTCGATTGGCCCCTTCGGCTTGGGCGCCACCCAGATCAGTGTAGCGGCAACGGCAAAGCAGATCGTGATCGCGGCGAACATATTGAGCGTCGCGAGCATCACGCTCTGACTCTCGACGATCCCCGTTAGGGCTGCAGTAGCGGATTGGTGCGACATGCCGTCGCTCATCATGCCATTGAGCGTGGCCTGCCCCTGGTACATGGCGCCAGCCAACTCCGTCTGGTTCTCCCGCGCGGCGTTTGCCCAGCCGGTCTGGACGATCGAGGTCGCGAATGCGCCGCCTAAGGTCCGCATGAAATTGGAGAGGCCTGCGGCGTTCGCCTGCTCGTCAGGATCGACGCTCGCCATGGCAAGCCCTGTCACGGGCACGAAGAACATGACCATGAACGGACCCATGAGAAGAGTGGGCCAGGCCATCTGCAGGAAGGTGACATCCGAGTTGAAGCTCATCCGCCAGGCCACGGTTGCTCCAAGGCCGATGATGCCTAGCGACACGATGAGCCTGGGGTCGACCTTCTCCGTAAGCTTTCCCACGCTGGGCGCGCACACCACCGCAAATATGCCCATGATGCCCGTCGCGTACCCTGCCCATGTCGCGGTGTAGCCCATGTTTTGCTGCAGCCAGAGCGGCAGCAGAACGAGGGTGGCGAAGAAGGCTCCGAAGGCGACGGAATAGGTGACGGAGGCAGCGACAAAGCCGCGATGGCGGAAAATTCGCAGATCGACGATCGGGTTCTTGTCGGTCAGCTCCCAGATCAGAAAGGCAACAAACCCAACTGCGGCGATAGCCGCCAGCCAACGGATCTCAGAGGCAGCGAACCAGTCATGGTTGCGGCCTTCATCGAGCATGATCTGGAGCGCTCCGACCCACAGGATCAGGAGAACGAGGCCGATCTTGTCGATCACGGCGGGCGCGGTGGGATCAGGCTGGCCGCGCAGGAAATAGAGCACGGCAAGGCCGCCCGCCGCGGCCACCGGCACCTTGATGAAGAAGATCCATTCCCAGCCTACTCCGTCGCAAATGATTCCGCCCAGGATGGGGCCCGCGACAGGTCCGACGAGCGTCGTCATCGCCCAGATCACCGTGGCCAGTGTCGCCTTCTCTGGCGGGAAGATGCGCAGCAGCAGCATCTGCGAGAGTGGCATGATCGGGCCGCCGCACAAACCAAGCAGGACGCGGCCGGCGATCAGCATGCCGAGTGACCCGGCAAGACCGCACAGCAAAGACAGTACGGCGAAGGCCAGATAGCAGGTGATGAACACGCGCTGCGCGCCAAAACGCTTGGCGAGCCAGCCTGTGAGGGGGACGGTGATCGCCTCCGCCACCGCGTAGGAGGTGATGACCCAGGTTCCCTGCGACGACGACACGCCGAGCGCACCCGCGATCGTGGGCACCGAAACGTTGGCGATGGTGGTATCGAGTACGACTAGGAAGTTCCCGAGCCCGATCATGATCGCGGCGAGAATGAGTGGCGTTCCGGTAAGCGGTCCTGCAGCCAGGGTTGGCGCGCGAGCAGAGAGGACGGTGGCCATCGGTGCGGCTCCTGGCGATCAGTGCGAAATGTCGATGTCGGCTGTCATCGACAGGCCCACGCGCAACGGATGCTCACGAAGCTGTTTGGCATCCAGTTTAATGCGAACTGGAAGACGCTGCACGACCTTGATCCAGTTCCCAGTTGCGTTCTGGGCGGGCACCACTGCGAAGGCGGCGCCGGTGCCGCCCGAGAAGCCGACTACGCGACCACGATACTCGACCTCGCCGCCATAAAGGTCCGAGGTTAGCGTGACCGACTGCCCGGGGCGAACCTTGGCAAGCTGCACTTCCTTGAAGTTGGCGTCGACGTAAGCGCCCTGAATAGGAACGACGACCATCAAGGCCTGGCCCGGCTGTACGCGCTGGCCAATCTGGACCTGCCGCCTGGAGATGACGCCATCAATCGGCGCACGCAGAATGGTACGCTCGAGATCAACACGCGCCTGATCGCGTGCGGCTCTGGCGGCCAGAACCTCAGGGTTTGCATCGGTTGTCGAATTGTCGATCAGCGCCTTGTTGGCGTCGCGACTGCCAATGGCAGCGGCGCGGTTGGCGCGTGCCTGCGCCTGCGCGGCTTCGGCTGCCCTCACCTTCGCAAGCGCGGTGTGATGGGCATTGCGCGCCACCGTCAACTCATCGCCTGACACCGAGCCGGAGGCGGCCAACGCCTCGCGCCTTTGAAGATCGATGCGTGCCTTGTCGAGATCGCCACGGGCAGCAGCGAGTTGAGCCTCGACGCTGGCCTGTTCGGCGACACGGGCGGCAATCTGCGCGCCCAGACCGCTGTCGGTCGCGACCAGTCCGCGCACCTTGCGAATGGTTGTCGCCAACTCCGCTTCGGCGCGGGCTAGAGCGATTTTTGCATCGGTGTTGTCGAGCCGGACAAGGATGTCCCCCCGCCGCACAGATTGCGTGTCGTCGACAAGAACATCAAGCACAGGCCCGCCCACCAGCGGCGTGACCTGAGCGACATTAGCCCCGACATAGGCATTGTCGGTTTCGACATGCTGCGAGGCGACGAGCACATCATAGGCGTAATAGCCGCCGCCGAGCACCGCGACAGTCGCGGCAAGTGCGGTGAACAACCGCCGACGCTTGCCCGTGCGCGCGCCCACCTCTTCGCGGTCTTCTTCCTCGATGATGGTGTGGACGTCATGCTCGATGATATGGGTGGTCTTGGACATGGACTGATCCCCTTCAGAAACGAAAGCCGCCGCCGAGGGCGCGGACAAGTGCGACGTCGAGAGCGAAGGCGCGGGTCTGGAGCGATGCGACCGTGCGACGCGCGGCGATGAGCGCGTCCTCGGCGACAAGCACGTCGAGATAGGTGGCGAGACCACCCCGATAGCGATTGCTGGCAACCGTCCATGCTGCATCCGCGGCGCGTGCCGCCTCCTGCGCGCGACCGAGACGCTCGCCCAGTGCCTGCTTGCTTGTCGCTGCGTCGGCCACCTCGCGGAGCGCCTGCGTCAGCGCGCCGTCATATTGCGCAACCGCGATCCGATAATCTGCTTCGGCCGCGCGATACTGACCACGCAGGTTGCCGCCATCGAAAATTGGCAGGCTGATGGCCGGCCCCACGGTTCCAAAGGTGGAACCGGACTTGAACAGATTATCGATGCCCAGCGCCTGCAGGCCGATCAGGCCAGCAAGATTGATGTTGGGGTAAAAGGCAGCACGGGCTTGCTTGATCCGGCTTGCGGCCGCCTCAGCGCGAAGCCTCCCAGCGATGATGTCGGGCCGTCGTCCGATCAGTTCGGCGGGCAAATTGTCGGGAAGTCCGAAGCCGGTGCTGAGCTTCGCTGAGGGGCGGGCGATCGAAAGGCCGCGATCTGGGCCAGCGCCGAGCAGCACGGCGATACGGTGACGGGTCAGCGTCAAGTTCTCGTCCAGAGCGATAAGATCGCCTTGCGCAGTCGCCAGCGCGGAGCGGGCGCGTTCCACCGCACCTTCGTTCTCAAGCCCCTGTGCCTTGCGGCCCTCCAGCAACTCCAACGTGCGGGCGCGGACCTTCACGGCGTCTGCTGCAGCATCATGCTCTGCATGGAAGCCGGCAAGATCGGCATAAGCAGCGGCAATGCCGGCCGAGAGGGCGAGCCTCGCGGCTGCCGCTTCAGCCCCTGCCGCCTCAGCCTCGGACCTGGCTGCGGCAAGCGCTGCGCGGTTTTTGCCCCAGAAGTCCAGATCCCAGTCGAGGCGAAGTGCGCCTTGACCGTAGTCGGGCCATCCCCTCGGCGAGAAGTCGCCAGGGATAAGGTAATTGTAGCTTTGCTTGGTGGCGCCGCCTTGGGCGCTCGCAGCAAGCGAGGGCAAAAGCCGGCTTCGCGTCTGCCCGACCAGCGCTTCGGCACGGGCAAAGCGCGCCTGTGCGACACGCAGATCGGTCGCGCTGACCAGGCCCTCCTCGATCAAACCGTTGAGTTGCGGATCGCCGAAGTCGTTCCACCAGCGGTCGGACGGCCATGGCGTCGCCGGGGCGGCAAGGCTCACTGCGCTAGCCAGATGCTCGGGCTCGGACGGCCGATCCAAGGGGCTCTTCTGCGGAAGTGTGGCGCAGCCACCCTGAAGGGTCGCCATGATGGCCGTGGCAGTTGCCACCGCGAGGCAACGCCGCGTCGAATGATTCATGCTCCCAAAGCCCCTTAACCGAACCGTTCAGTATGGCTATGAAACTAAGCTTGTCTGGTCAAGCCAAAACTGTACGATCGGGTTCGGAATAGGAGCAGTGGTGAGAGTAAGAACGGACGAGCGGCGCAACGCCATCATCGAAGCGGCCAAAACCGTGTTTCGAAAAGAAGGCTATGAGCGCGCCAGCATGACCGCGATCGCGGCTCGCGTCGGCGGTTCCAAGGCTACGCTTTATGGTTACTTCAAATCGAAGGAGGAATTGTTCTTGGCGGCCATGCTCGAAGCGGTGCAGGAGCAGGGGCAGGTCGTCATAGACCTGCTGGATCCGTCCGAGCCACGAATAGATTTAGTGCTCCAGCGCTTCGGCGAAGCATATCTCGAATTCATGATGACCCCCGGCGCGCTTGCCGTCATGCGCGCGGCAGTCGCAGAAGGCGCACATGTCGCTGTGGGAACCAGCCTTTATGAAAACGGCCCAAAGCGCGGTTGGGAAGGGATGAAAGCATACTTCGCGCACTTGCGTGAACAAGGCGCGATCCGCATGGTCGACCCGGGCATTGCCGCGGGCCACTTCAAGGGAATGCTGGAAGCTGGCATCATCGAGCCCCTGCTTTTCGGCGCCAAGCCCGAACTCGATCCAAAGCTGGCCGCCGCCGCTGCTGTTGGCGCTTTCCTTTGCGCCTATGGCGAGCAGGAAGACGGCAGAGCGGCCGCGGGAGGAGGAAGCCGCAGATGAGGGCTACGTCGTTAGAGCCTGATCCGAAACTAAGTTGAGTGGTATCAGCAAGTTAGCTTGACGCTAGCGCCAGTCGTTGATTCAGGGGTTTTGCAACAAACTTCCGGAGATCGACGATGTGGACCGATACCACTCGGGCGCAATATGCCCGTACAGAACTGGCTTTGCCAAGCGATTTGACGGATACGGAATGGACGGTGCTGGAGCCCTTCTTTCCGCCGCCCTCGTCGGTGGGGCGTCCGCGCAAGTGGCCGCTGAGGCGCATTATCGAGGCGATTTTGTATCTGCTGCGCGGCGGGCTGCCGTGGCGGATGCTGCCGCCTTGCTTTCCGCCCGTCTCGACGGTGCGGCGCTGGTTTTATCTATGGCGCGACAACGGCCTGTGGCTCTCGCTCAATCATGCCCTGCTGTTGATGGGGCGGGAAGCTGCAGGCCGCGAGGCTTCGCCCAGCGCCGGAGTGATCGACAGCCAGAGTGTGAAGACATCGGAAAGCGGCGGGCCTCGCGGCTATGACGCGGGGAAGAAGATCAAGGGACGCAAGCGCCACATCCTGACTGACACCGATGGCAATCTGGTCCATGCCGTGATCCATACTGCCGATATCCAGGATCGCGATGGCGCGCCGTTGGTGCTGGCCGAGATCGTCCGTCGCTTCCCGTGGCTGCGCCATGTCTTTGCCGACGGTGGATATGCGGGCGAAAAGCTCAGGGATGCCCTGCGCCGCATCGGCAAATGGACCGTCGAGATCGTCAAGCGATCGGATACAGCAAAAGGCTTCGTCGTGCTGCCCAGGCGCTGGGTCGTCGAGCGAACGCTGGCTTGGCTCAATCGAAACCGGCGCCTCGCCAAGGACTTCGAACAAACCATCGCTTCCGCAACCGCATGGCTCTTCATCGCTTCAATCCAGCTCTTCACACGAAGAATCGCAAAGCTAGGAAATTGCGCCCGATAATTTCGAATCAGGCTCTTAGAGCTTGAGCCTGATGGCCATTCTGCTCATGCCTCTGGGACAGGGGTTAGCACTCCTCAACAATATGGACTCGGTTGGCATGCTGCTGATGCCGGTGATAACCGACTTCATGGAGGCTATCCCCGAAGTTCAGCCTGACCTTGCGTTCCAAGTATCGCATGGCGGACATCCTACGTCAGCTACTCGCATTGACGTGCCCGTTAGCTGCCGGGCAGGAATGTCCCCATGTCCGGCCACTCTACCTCCGTGATGGATCGCGCGCGGATCATCGCTCTAAGCCGAATGACGGCTCCTGTCCGATCCGGCCCTTCGCTACGATCATCGTGAACGACTTGGTTTGGTCGACACCTGCCGGGTCTACCAGGGGGAATCGCAGAATTTGGTCGTAAGCGTACGCTAGGCAATGTTACGTGAGTGAACGGCAGCTTGGCGTCTGACCTCCGCTTATATGCCCGACATCGGGGATGATAGCGTACCAGCCTAGATCGTGATAAATCTAGGATATGACGCAGTACTCATTAGCTGATCTTCATGAATCTGATCGACATATTGCTGATGGAGAAAGGCGTATATCCAAGCAAAAAGCATTGATCATAAGGCTACAATTAATAGGGATTTATACCACAGATGCGGAGGATCTTCTTCGATTGCTAGCAGAGCTGCTTGTTATTCTTCATCAGCATCGAGCCTCGATCGTAACAGCGATTAGCGAGGCTAAATAGTTTTGACAACGATAGCTTAGAGTCCGTCTCGAATCTCATGCGTAACGAGCTAGCCGTCGGATTATCATCATGGCGGAGGCCGCGTACAGGAACGCGGTGGCGGATCGGATGGACTGCTCGAAGTCCTTGGCGAGGCGTCTGTTGCGATTGAGCCAGGCAAAGGTTCGCTCGACGACCCACCGGCGCGGATGGACGACGAAGCCGGTTTGATCGGCGAACTTGCGCACGATCTCGATTCCGATCGACGTCGCCATTGCGACACGCGCGCTGGAATAGGCGCTGTCGGCATAAACGAGGTTTACGAACGGGTGCCGACCGCGGGACATCTTGAGCAGGGGCACGGCGCCGTCGCGATCCTGCAGGTCGGCCGGATGAACCAGCAGTTCGAGCGTCCGGCCGTCGGTATCGACCATGGCATGGCGCTTTCGCCCATTGATCTTCTTGCCGGCGTCGTAGCCGCGCACACCACCAGCCTCGGTGGTCTTTACGCTCTGGCTGTCGATCACAGCCGCAGAGGGCATCGGCTCGCGCCCGGCACGGATACGATCCATCTGAACGAGGTGGTGGTTCAAGCCCTCGAACCCGTCACTGTCACGTAGCTCGCCGAACCAGCGATAGACGGTGCGCCACGGCGGGAAGCTGTCGGGCAGAAAGCGCCATGGGCAGCCTGTCCTCAACACGTAGAAGATCGCGTCGAGTACCTCGCGCCAGTGCCAGCGGCGACGTCGCCCGCGATCGCAGGGCCTGGGCAGAAGCGGTGCGACGATCGCCCACTCCGCATCGGTCAGATCGCTTCCATAGCGCAGCCCTGCGCGGCTATGCAGCGCACGGGCGGTCGGGTTCCACATGATGTCTTCCAGGGTCTGGTCTCGCAACCGCCCGGAATCACATCCAAACCCGATCGTCCACCGTTACACTACCGTTCTGACACAGCCTCTTAGGGGTACGGAAGCCGGAGGGGCGAGTTTCAGCAAAGTCGCGGTCAGCAGACTCCGACAAAGTGTCACATATACGCTCTCGTTTGGAGCGCCGCGCGAAAGCGTGGAATTCGGCGTCATAGCCGCTCCGAAACCCGTCACTTATTCTAGGTTCACCAAAGGCCCCCGCTTACCGTACGCTTGCGACCAGATTCTGCGATGACCCCTACCATGTCGTAAAACACATGTTTTCGGACACCCTTGGGTGATCCCTCGGCTTTGGTCGGCAATCCTGCGCCTGAATAGTCGACAAACCCTGTCGCTTTGACGTAGTGTACGACAAAGTGGTTTTGAGGGTTTGTCGTACATGCTGGTCGGATATATGCGAGTGTCATCGGCCGATGATCGCCAAACTGTCGATCTTCAGCGCGACGCTCTGGTCGCGGCGGGTGTCGATCCGCGTAATTTGCATACTGATAAGGCATCGGGAGCACGCGACGATCGACCGGGCCTGAAGGACTGCCTCGATTATTTGAGTGCGGGTGATACGCTGATCGTGTGGAAACTCGATCGGCTTGGGCGATCGTTGCCGCATTTGCTGGCGATCGTCACTGACCTGAAGGCGCGTGGCATCGCGTTCCGTTCGCTGACTGAGCAGATGGATACGAACACGCCGCACGGCGAACTGCTATTTTCGCTGTTCGGCGCGCTGGCGCAATATGAGCGCGCGCTGACGCGCGAGCGGGTGATGGCGGGACTGGCGGCTGCAAAGCGTCGAGGGCGCCAGGGTGGACGGCCTCCCATGATCGACACTGAGACCCTTGAACGGATTACTGCCGCGCTTGATGGCGGAGCAAGCAAGGCATCCGTTTGTCGCACCTTCAAGGTGCCGCGTTCGACCTTGATTGGCACTCTTGCCCGGATCGGTTGGGCGCCGCCCGCTAGAGCCTAACCCGATGCCTCGTCGCGCCGTGCTGTCGGACGAGCAACGCATGGCGTTGCTCGCACTTCCCGATGATGAAACCACGCTCGTTCAGCACTGGACGTTGAGTGAGGATGACCTGGCTATCATCGTGCGCCGCAGGCGACCGCATAATCGTCTGGGTTTCGCGATCCAGCTATGCGCGCTGCGCTATCCCGGCCGTTTGCTGCGCCCGGGCGAATTGATCCCCGATACGCCGCTCGCGTTCGTCGCCGAGCAATTGCAGATCGCGCCCGAGGTGCTGGCCGATTATGCGACGCGCGGCCCGACCCGGTACGAACAGCTCGATGCGCTGCGCGAGGGCTTTGGGTTCACACAGTTCAGCCGGCCATTGCGAGCGGCGTTGCAGGAATGGCTGCTGCCGATTGTGCGGATTCCGACGATGCCGCCCACCTATTCCGATCTGATCGCGCCCACCATTCCGAGCTGATGCCGCCCGGGCGAGAGTGCCTGATCGATGGGCTGGTTTGTCACTGATTTCGGCTTCTGGTCAAGCGGCTGCTGGCACGGTTGGACGGCGCAGGGAGTCCCCGCTCATTTCGACGCGATGAGCGTTATGGACGAGGCGGTCGAGGATGGCGTCAGCGTAGGTGGGATCGCCGATCAGCTCGTGCCATCGCGCGACGGGAAGCTGGCTGGTGACGAGCGTCGAGCGGCGGCCATAGCGATCCTCGAGGATTTCGAGCAGGTGGTGGCGGGCGTTGCCGTCGAGCGGTTCGAGGCCCCAGTCGTCGAGGATGAGCAGGTCGACGCGGGCGAGGCTCTTCATGCGCGCGGCGATCCGGCCATCGCCCTTGGCCAGGGCCAGCTCGTCGATCAGCCGCGGCAGCCTGGTGTAGAGCACCGAGCGATTGTCGCGGCAGGCCTTGTGCCCGATGGCGCAACTCAACCAGCTCTTGCCGACCCCGGTCGGCCCGATGATCGCCAGGTTCTCGTGGGCGGCGATCCAGTCGCCCTTGAGCAGCATGTCGAACAGCCGGCGGTCGAGCCCGCGCGGCGCGCGGTAATCGACGTCCTCGGGCACGGCGTGGTGGCGCAGGCGGGCATGCCGCAAGCGAAGCGCCAGGCGCCGGTCGTTGCGGTAGGTCGCTTCATGGTCGAGCAGCAGCGCCAGCCATTCGGCATGGCCGAGGCCGGCGGCCTCGTCGTTGGCGGCCAGCTCGGCGAAGGCCTGCGCCATGCCGGCAAGGCCGAGCTGGTGGAGCAGGTCGAGTGTCGGATGTTTCAGCATTCTCGTTTCCTTTCAGTGGTAGTATCGCGAGCCCCGGATGTTGGTGTGGAGGATCGGCTCGCGCTCCGGGGATTTCGGCGCCGGGATCCTGTCGAGCCCCTTTTCGAGGATCGATTTGACCGAAGGGTAATTGCGCGCCTGGATCTCCAGCGCGCGCAGCGCGGCGGCCTCGAGCCGCTCGGGCCCGAAGCGCTTGGCGAGGCCGATGATGCCCAGGCACGAGCGGTAGCCCTGCTCGGGATGCGGCCGGCTCTCGATGATCTTCTCGACCAGCAGCGACAGCATCGGCCCGATCCGCTGCGCCTCCTCGCGGATCTTCGCCGGTGTCCAGTCGCCGTAGCGGCGGTGGCTGGACGGCATGTGCTCCGGGATCGTCGTGTGCCGCCCGTTGCCGCTGCCGCGCATGTGCACGGCGATGCGCTCGGAGCCGAGGAAGACCTCGACGGTGCGCGCGGTGATGCGCGCTTCGACCTCGCGGCGGGCGAAGCGGCAGGGCACCGAGTAATGGTGGCGCTCGATCGCGATGTGATAGTCGAGCCCGACCCGGCAGCGTTTCCACTCGGCATGGGCCCACGGCTCGGCCGGCAGCGGCTTCAGGTTCGGCGCATCCACTTCCTCGAACAGCTGGCGGCGCGTCTTGCCGTACTGGCGCAGTACCCGCGCCTCGTTGAGGTCCGCCATGCACGCGGCGACCGCCGCGTTGACCTCGGCCAGGCTGTAGAAGATCCGGTTGCGCAGCCGGCCCAGCAGCCAGCGCTCGACGATGCCGACGCAGGCCTCGACCTTGGCCTTGTCCCTGGGCCTCCGCGGCCGTGCCGGCAGCACCGCCGTGCCGTAATGGCGCGCCATGTCGGTGTAGCTGCGGTTGACCATGGGGTCGTAGCGGCAGGCCTTGATCACCGCCACCTTCGCATTGTCGGGCACCAGCAGCTGCGGCGCCCCGCCGAAGAAGGCGAAGGCGGCGTTGTGCGCCTCGATCCAGTCGCCCAGCTGCTCGGTCCAGGTCGCACAGGCGAACGACAGGCTCGAGCCGCCCATCACCGCCACGAAGAGGTGCGCAGGCCGCACTTCACCGGTCCGGCGGTCGACCACCGGCACCGTGTCGCCGGCGTAATCGACAAACAGCTTCTCGCCGCCGCCGTGGCTCTGCCGCATCGTCAGCGGCAGCCGCCCCTCCCACCGCCGGAACAGGTCGCAGAACCGGCTGTAGCGGTACCCGTCCGGGTGCTCGGCTACGTATTCCTCCCACAGCACCTGCAGCGTCACATGCTTGCGCTTGAGCTCCCGGGCCACCACCGACCAGTCCGGCTCCGGCTGCTTGCGCCGGCCGGGCTTCACGCCGGGCGCGCCGTACAGGCGCCGCTCCAGCTCGGCGTCGGCGATGTCCGGCGGCACCGGCCAAGCCAGGCCGGAACGCTCGAACCGCGCAATCATCTCGCGCACCGTCGAACGGGCTATGCCGCTCAGCCGCGCAATCTCCCGAACCGCCTGGCCACCCTCCCGGTACAGCCGCATCACTTCGCGCACGTCGCGCATCTTCACCCTCCTCGTCGGCATCCATTCCTCCCGGCCACTTCCAGCCGGAAAGCATGGTCCCAACGATCAGGCACCGCACCCCAAGGGTGGGCGGACATTAATCGGAACGGTGGGCGGGATCAGCTCGGAATCCCGGGCGGGAATTCCTCGGAATGGTGGGCGCGATCACCTCGGAATCCGCAGCGGCAGCGATCTGATCAGCAGATTACCTTCGTCTGCGCCTGTCGTTCCGACGCGGCGAAAGAGAAGATCCGTTCTCGCGGCCTTGGAACTATATTTCTCGATCTCGGCGATCCTCAGAGTGTCAAAGCGGCGACGCATGGAGTTGCGACGATTTTTTTGCTGAAGCCTTATGGCTTGAAGATGCTAAACTATGCGAAGACCGTCATCGACGCAGCTTCGTCCGCTGATGTTCGTGCGGTCGTCAACTTGAGCGCCTTTGGACCGAACGACAGTGCGATAGATCTTCTGACATGGCATCGGCTGGTCGATAGCTATGGCGATCGCTCGGAGATAGCTTTCACCCATCTTAGGCCCGCTTTTTTCATGGAAAGCCTTGCGGCCCGCATCGGCCTTGAGGCTGGCGTGGTCTATGATCTTTCAGATCGCCTACCGGTCCCGTGGATCGCGGCCGGCGATATTGCCCGAACAGCGCTAGCGATTCTGACGGATCCGGACGCCCACTCAGCAGGTGCCTATCCGCTGGTCTCCGAGATCGCTTCCGCACCTGATATTGTAGCGATGCTGGAGGGCTTGACCGCACGGACTTTCGAAATTGTGTCCATGGATGAAGGCAAGACGGTCGAAATATTGATTGCACGCGGCCGGGAGCCGGCATTTGCGCGCGCTATCGTCGAATATGGAAAGGCTGCATCCAGCTTCATCACCCCCAATATAACGGGAAACGTCGAGGCGATCACGGGTGAAGCCGCTACCACCTTGCGCCAATTCCTTACCGGCCAGGTGCAAAACCGGCTGTGACGGTAGCGGGTCATAGATTGAAACGACGCTCTACCCCAGATCGAACGATGACACAGCCTATCGCTGGAAGATTTTGTCAGATTGAGGCGTAAAATAGTGAGGAGAAGTTATCGCTCATGGGGGCCGTGGTCATACGGAGAGCTTGCCGAAACCGGGCATTATACCTTTTATATTATAACATAATGGTATTATTTTACTTTCGAGAGGATCAACATACATGTCGCTCGTCGGGAAGGTTGGGCTGGTCACTGGTGCATCAGGTGAAATCGGCGCCGCAATCGCGCGGGGCCTTGCGGCGAGCGGTGCGACGATAATCGGCACCTACGCCGAAGCAGCGCCGCCTATCCCCGCGGCCTCGAGTGGAGTAGGACATTGGATCCCGCTGGATCAACGTCTGCCGCAATCGATCGACGGAGTTGTCGAGAGCATAGTGTCCGACCATGGTCGGCTCGACATCCTGATTAACAATGCTGCCTGGAACGTTACGATTCCCTTCACCGATCTTGATGGCGTGACCCCCGACATATGGGATCGGGTGATCGAGACCAATATGCGCGGGCCCTTCCTTCTCTCTCGCGCCTGCGCGCCGCTGTTGCGCGCACATGGGACGGGGCGAATTGTCAACATATCATCGGTGGCCGGCATCGCCCCAATCGGAAGCAGCGTGGCTTATGCGGTGGGCAAGGCAGGCATCAATCACCTGACGCGCTGTCTCGCCGTGGCAATGGCTCCCGCGGTTTCAGTCAATTGCATTGCGCCAGGGCTGGTCGAGAATACCGGCATGTCCAATCGCGCGCTGGACTCGGCAGCGCAGCTGGCGTTACGCGACAATTGCCTGCTCCAGCGGAGTGCCGATCTTGCCGACATCGTGGCGCAGGTCATTATCTTCGTGACCTCAGCATCGATAACCGGCCAGACCGTAGCGATAGATGGTGGGATGCCGGTGGCGATGCGCTAGATTCTTCAGACGATATTGATGATGAAGCAAGGAGTCATGGCAGATTTAGCCGTACGCAACCTGATCCATGCCCAGATTGCATGCCTGCAAGTGCTGGACACGCGCGTCGAAATGCCATCGCCGCGCTGATCGCAGCATCCTCGACCCTCGCTGACGTGACCCCCAACCTTCATCCATTTGCGGTTAGAGCCTCGGCGTCGTTGACGGTCCCCCGGTTTTGTGTCCGGGCGTAATGTTAGCTTCCGGCCTTCATCTGCCGAGGTTATCTCACGCTCCGTCGATCAAAAGTCAGCACCGCGCAACTGCGCCGCTCGCTAACCGCATGGCTCGACTGGACATACGGGACGATCTCGCGCTGCCGAGTAGGCCTCAGACTTTTTTGACAGCACGTCCTGCAGGATGTGCTTGTCCAGGCTGAGGTCCGCCACCAGCTGCTTGAGCTTCCGGTTCTCGTCCTCGAGATGCTTCAGCCGGCGCAGTTCGCCTACGCCAAGCCCGCCATAAAGCTTCTTCCAGCGATAAAACGTCTGCTCCGAAATTCCAATTCGGCGCAGCACCTCCGCCACCGGCGTGCCCGTCTCCGCCTGCTTCAACGCGTAGGCGATCTGCTCTTCGATATATCGACTCTTCTTCACGGCATGCTCCTTCGGCACGAGGATCACATTACCGGAAACTCTCATTCAAACCGGAGGAAGAAACCGGGGGGACGTCAATCGCCGAGAGGGAGAGAGCCGGCTCCAGGCGCCCGTTGGTCCTATTGTCGCGGCCTGCCTGCTCGCCCCTATGCCCGAACCGGGCCGACTATCCCCTCGCTGGGTAGCAGCGCCGGCCCGCGTTCAGCCATTCGTCCGGCGACGCGCAACTCCACCTGGCAGACCCGAGACCACAGCGATCGGACGATCGTACACTGAGCCCCGCATCTGGCCGCACTTTCCATCGCCCGACTGGAAAAATCCATTTTGCCGGCATCGGAAAACGACTCAGAAATGTCGGAAGCCAGCAAAGTCGCACTCACCGTCATCATGCGAATGCGTATCGCCACCCTTAACGCCATAATCAAAAACGCTACGCTATTCCAGGCAGGCTGAACACAGTTGCTCAGCAACCGGTCAGCAGCTTGATTGTCTTGTTCCTGCAACGTTCTTCAAGCGATATTGAAGCTGCCGCCGTGTTATCCCGAGCAGAGCCGCCGCTTTAGAGACATTGCTTCGCGCGCGGCGCATTGCTTCCTTGACGAGCCGCTCCTCATGCATCGCTATTGTCAGGCTCTCTATTTCACGCAGAGCGCGATCGATCGGACCCTCGGATGCTACATTGTGGACCCGTCCCTTGGCATCGACAACAGCATTGCACCGGTCTTGATCGGCCTTCTGCGGAAACAAAATATCCGCATCGATCCTCCCACCCGGTGGGGTGAGGATGACTCCCCTCTCCAGTATATTTTCCAGTTCCCTGATGTTGCCCGGCCAATCGTGAGCGAGAAGTGTCTGCATTGCTCTATCGGATACGCC
>JBFKAE010000010.1:0-38394 GCA_041621755.1 Sphingomonadaceae bacterium
ACTCGTCCCGGTTGGTGGGTTTCTGCAGGAAAACTGTGCTGACTGTCCCAATATGGGATATTTGGCACAGTTTTTTCCATCAAGGCCGTACAAAAATACAGCATAACAAATTGATTTTATAAATAAATTCTATTATATTTATAATTGGCATTGCTCTTGCTGAGACTCTCTCAGCAGCGTGTGGCATGTCACGAATATGTCGACACGTCCCGCAGCTTTCGGTCTGGGTCGATTGCCTGAGCTGACCCACACCGACAAACTCGGCGGATACTGACGTGTCCGCCGTTTTTTTCTCTCTCGCTGTCCCACAAGTCATTTCCGCGCCAGGCCAGCCTCTATTTGTGATTAAATGTTGCGATCATCCATAGGCTTCGATCGGCTCAGAACGACGCTATGAGGACGGACGCATGGATAAGCTTCGTCTTGCCTCTTGATTTTCTGATGAAGCGCGGCTAAGTCGCCGCCATCCCACAGGTGCGGGAACATATCCGGTGGGCGGCGATATGCTGCCTTCCCCCTGCACCGAGGTTAAACCGGAAGGAGAACTATTATGGCGGCACCTGTCGTCTCTATGGCGCAGCTATTGGAAGCCGGCGTCCACTTTGGTCACCAGACTCATCGCTGGAATCCAAAGATGAAACCCTATATTTTTGGCGATCGCAACGGTGTGCATATCATCGATCTTTCGCAGACCGTGCCGCTGTTTCAGCGCGCGCTTGATTTCGTCAGTGCAACCGTCGCCTCGGGTGGCAAGGTGCTTTTTGTCGGCACCAAGCGTCAGGCGCAGGAACCGATTGCCGAAGCTGCACGGCGGTCAGGGCAGCACTTCGTCAACCACCGTTGGCTCGGCGGTATGCTGACCAACTGGAAAACCATTTCCAATTCAATCCGCAAGTTCAAGCAGCTTGAAGAGCAGCTTTCTGGTGACACACATGGTCTTACCAAGAAAGAAGTTCTCAAAATGACGCGCGAACGTGACAAGTTCGAAGCATCGCTCGGCGGTATCCGCGACATGGGCGGCATCCCCGATGTCATGATCGTCATCGACACCAACAAGGAAGATCTGGCGATCAAGGAAGCCAATGTGCTTGGCATTCCGGTGATTGCGATCCTTGATACCAACTGTGATCCGAGCGGTATTGCCTTCCCGGTTCCCGGTAATGATGACGCCGCGCGGGCGATCCGTCTTTATTGCGATACGATTGCCGAAGCAGTTGGTGGTGGCAGTCAGAACCGCCAGCGTAACATCGGTGTTGACGTCGGTGCAATGGCTGAACCACCGGTGGAAGCCGCAGTTGCTGCTGCACCTGTCGCAGAGCCTGAGGCGGCTGAACCTGCTGCTGAAGCCGTTGCAGATGCCAAAGCCACAGACGAAACGGCAAACGCAGCCGAATAAACCCGGCGGTTGGCGACCGATAATGTGTGAGCGGCGGCAAATATGCCGCCGCCCTGCACATAAAATTGGCCCCGTAGGGAATTAATACCATAGCGAAGGAATTAGAGCGATATGGCTGAAATTACTGCACAACTCGTAAAAGAACTGCGCGAGCGTTCTGGCGCAGGCATGATGGATTGCAAAAAGGCGCTGAACGAAACATCCGGGGACTTTGAAGCGGCGGTTGACTGGCTGCGCGCCAAGGGTCTTGCTGCAGCGGCAAAGAAAGCCAGTCGCACCGCTGCAGAAGGGCTTGTCGGCGTTGCCGTGAATGGCAGCAAGGGCACGGCCGTCGAAGTCAATTCAGAGACGGACTTTGTCGCCAAGAACGATATTTTTCAGAAATTCGTCCGCGAAGTGACTGACATCGCGCTTAACAATAGCGCGACGGATGTCGTGGAACTTGCCGCTGCGAAAATGTCCTCGGGCAAGCCAGTTTCCGAAGTCCTGACCGACAATATCGCGCTCATCGGCGAGAATCAGTCGCTGCGCCGCGTGGCAAATGTCACGGTATCGAACGGCGTCGTGTCATCCTATGTGCACAATGCTGCAGCCGATGGCCTTGGCAAAATCGGTGTGCTCGTTGCACTGGAATCAGGTGCGGACAAAGACAAGCTTGGCGAACTTGGCAAGCAACTGGCGATGCATATCGCTGCCGCCCACCCACTTGCTATTGATGAAAGTGGCGTCGATCCTGCTGTCGTTGAACGCGAACGCGCCATTGCACGCGAAAAGGCAGCTGAATCTGGAAAGCCTGCTGAAATCGTTGAAAAAATGGTCGAAGGCGGTGTTCGCAAATTCATCAGCGAATCAACGCTGCTTGGTCAGGTCTTTGTCATTGATGGCAAGGCCAAGGTGGCCGACGTCCTGAAAAAGGCATCCGCGGACCTTGGTAGCGAAATCAAGATCGCCGAGTTCATTCGCTTTCAGCTTGGCGAAGGCATCGAAAAGAAAGAATCCGACTTCGCAGCAGAGGTCGCAGCCGCCGTCGGCGCATAAATTTGATATTGGGTGGGTAGCGACGCTTGTTCGCCGCCCACCGCCAAACTATGGTGCGCCAGCGTTTGAGGGAGGCGCCGAATCTTTATGCCCAATAAGCCGTTCAAACGTATATTGCTGAAACTGTCCGGCGAAGCGCTGATGGGTGATCAGCAATTCGGCATCGACACAGCAACAGTTGCTCGTGTTGCCGATGAAGTCCGCATCGCCAGGGAGGCCGGGTACGAGATGTGTCTGGTCGTAGGCGGCGGCAATATTTTCCGTGGCCTTGCCGCAGCCGATCAAGGCTTTGACCGGGCGAACGCCGACTATATGGGTATGCTTGCAACCGTCATGAATGCGCTTGCGGTCCAGAACAGCCTTGAGCATGTAGGCGTCGATACCCGTGTGCAGTCCGCCATTCCAATGTCGAGCGTATGCGAACCTTATGTTCGCCGTCGTGCTGTGCGCCATATGGAAAAAGGCCGGACGGTGATTTTTGCCGCTGGCACCGGAAACCCGTTTTTCACGACCGATACTGCTGCGGCTTTGCGCGCTGCCGAAATGGGCTGCGATGCGCTTTTCAAGGGGACCAGCGTGGATGGCGTCTATAACGCCGATCCCAAAAAAGATTCAGAAGCAAGACGCTATGAAACATTAACTTATGATCGTGTTTTGGCGGATAATCTTAAAGTTATGGATGCATCAGCCGTCGCGCTTTGCCGCGAAAACTCCATTCCGATCGTCGTTTTCAATATCCGCGAACACGGCAATCTTGCCCGCGTTCTGGCGGGTGAGGGCGTATCGACGATCGTTACTGACAACTAGAGACGGGAAAAGCATATGGCAGCCTATGACAAGGCAGATATCGAACGGCGCATGACGGGCGCTGTGGATTCGCTTAAGCACGATCTGGGTGGATTGCGCACTGGCCGCGCATCGACGTCGCTGCTCGATCCGGTTCAGGTCGAGGTCTATGGCGCAAACATGCCCATCAATCAGATCGCAACAGTATCGACCCCCGAACCGCGGTTGCTGACGGTACAGGTCTGGGATCGTGGCAACGTGCAGTCGGTCGAAAAGGCGATACGCGCCGCCGGGCTTGGCCTCAACCCGGTCGTCGACGGACAGTTGCTGCGCTTGCCGATCCCCGATTTGACAGAGGAGCGTCGCAAGGAACTCGCCAAACTCGCCTCGCAATATGCCGAGAAAGCCAAGATCGCGGTCCGCAACGTCCGGCGCGACGGTATGGAAGCGTTGAAGGCTGATGAAAAGAAGGGTGAAATCAGCCAGGATGAACAAAAGCGCCTTGAAGGCGAGGTTCAGAAGATGACCGACGACAAGGTCGCCGAGATCGACACGCTTTCAGCCGCCAAGGAAAAGGAAATTCTCAGCCAGTGACTTCTGCTGCCGCTAACGAAGCGGAGCTTCCGGCTTCGCAAGGCACGGGGCAGGTGCGCCATGTCGCCATCATCATGGACGGCAATGGTCGCTGGGCGAAAAAGCGCCGCCTGCCGCGCATTGCAGGTCACAAGGTTGGCGTAGAGGCAGTGCGCAAGGTTGTTGAGGCGGCGCCGGGCCTCGGTATAGAGGCGCTGACGCTGTACGCGTTCTCATCGGAGAACTGGAAGCGCCCCGAAACCGAAGTCAGCTATTTGATGAACCTGCTCAAGCAATATGTGCTGAGCGAAATCGCAGAGCTTGACAAAAATGGCGTTCGCCTCAGTTTTATTGGTGATTACAATCGCTTGCCGGAAGATGTTCTAAAACTTCTTGAGGATGCGGCGGCGCGTACCCGCGCAAACAGCGGTCTGCGCCTCGTCATTGCGCTCAACTATGGGGGACAGAACGAAATCCTGCGCGCCACCAGACGGCTCGCCGCCAGAGCCAAGGCTGGCGAGCTCGACATTGATGCGATCGATGAAGCGGCCTTTGATGCGGCGCTCGACACGGCAGACCTGCCGCCGCTTGATCTTCTGATCCGGACGTCTGGCGAACAGCGCCTGTCGAATTTCCTGCTTTGGCAGGCAGCCTATGCCGAACTCGTCTTTACAGATGAACTCTGGCCAGATTTTGATGGAAAATCGCTTGAACGCGCGCTCGAAGTCTTCGCAACCCGTGACCGCAGATATGGCGGTCTCTAAAATCAACACACGCTATGGTGACCTCGCACCGCGCGTGATTGTGGGGGTATTGCTTATTGTCCTCGCTGTTGGTGCAAGTTGGAAAGGCGGATGGACTTTCAGCCTGTTGGTCGCGGTCGCCGTTATGCTCATCTTTGGGGAATGGTGCGGCCTTCACAATAATCGCCGCGCTGTGCGCATGTCTGGTATGGCTATGCTGGGCGGAATCGCATTTGCCGTTAACGCCGGATACGTCACAGAAGCGCTCGCAGCTCTCGGTATTGTCGCCATTCTCGCACTGATCATTTCGCGCAGTACTGCGGTCGGCATACTCTATGCCGGCCTGCCTGCAGTCGCGCTGATCTGGATGCGTCAGCAACCCGAGGGGTTTTCGTTTGTCCTTTGGACTCTCGCCAGTGTTTGGGCGACCGACATTTGTGCTTATTTCGCAGGCCGCATGATCGGCGGGCCAAAGCTTGCGCCAAAAATAAGCCCATCGAAAACTTGGGCAGGGCTGGTGGGTGCGATGCTTGGTGCTGGCGCTGTTGCAGCCGGACTGAACGCCTATCTCGATCTTGGGTTTGATGGTCGATTGATGTTCGCCATCGGTGCGTTCGTCGCGGTCGCGGCACAGGTCGGGGATTTCTACGAAAGTTCGCTAAAGCGCGTTGCGGGAGTCAAGGATTCCGGGCGTTTGTTGCCTGGCCACGGCGGCGTCATGGATAGGCTCGATGGACTGATCCCGGTATCGGTTCTGGTGGCGCTTGCAATCTGGGGTCTGCAATGAGTACGTCACGGAAAATCAGTATCTTCGGATCGACGGGCTCTGTCGGTTGCTCGACAATTGACCTCATTGAGCGCGAACCGGATTTGTGGTCGGTGAGCGCGCTTACAGCCAATAGCGACGCCGAGGGACTCGCGCGGCAGGCGCGGCAGCTTGGCGCCAAACTTGCCGTTGTTGCGGATGAAGACGCGTATCCTGCGCTGAAGAACGCGCTCTCGGGAACAAAGATCGAAGTGGCTGCGGGGACAGATGCGATTGCCGATGCGTCAGATATGCAGCCGGACATTATGATTGCGGCCATCGTCGGCGCAGCGGGCTTGCCGCCGACTTTACGTGCCGTAGAGCGCGGCACATGCGTTGCCGTAGCAAACAAGGAAACGCTGGTCTGCGCGGGTGAACTTGTCATGCAGAAAGCCAAAGCGAGCGGTGCGCGGCTGCTGCCGGTGGATTCTGAACATAACGCCATATTCCAGGTGTTCGATTTTGATCGGCCAGAACGCGTCTCCCGCGTGATACTGACCGCAAGCGGCGGGCCATTTCGAACATGGTCGCGTGAGGCGATGGCAAATGTAACACCAGCACAGGCTGTCGCGCATCCGGTCTGGTCAATGGGTGCAAAAATATCGGTCGATTCCGCGACGCTGATGAACAAGGGGCTGGAACTGATCGAAGCGTATCACCTGTTTCCGATAGAGGAGTCCCAACTGGACGTTATCGTTCATCCACAATCGATCGTGCACAGTTTCGTTGAATATATAGATGGTTCGCTGCTGGCACAGCTTGGTTCACCCGACATGCGGACGCCGATTTCCTATGCACTTGCATGGCCCGACCGGATGAAAACGCCGTCTGCGCGGCTCAACCTTGCAGAAATTGCCCGGCTTGAATTTGAAGAGGCGGATGTTGAGCGCTTTCCGGCGCTCAAATTGGCGCGTGCGGCGCTTGTCAGCGGAGGTTCAGCTCCGAACGTGTTAAATGCGGCGAATGAAGTGGCGGTCGCTGCATTTCTGGCTGGTCGAATCGGCTTTCTTGATATTGCCGCAATCGTGGAGGAAACCACGCAGCAAATTGGCGCGCAGCGCGTTGCGTCCTATGAAGACGTACTGGCCTGCGATGCGGAGGCGCGGCGCTGCGCGACGAAATTGATTGAGGAACGCAAGTAAATGCCTGAACTTGAACAACCGACAATGCTGTTCACGGCGCTGATGTTCGTGGCGATGATCGGCCCGCTCGTATTCATTCACGAGTTGGGACATTATCTTGTCGGGCGTTATTTCAACACCAAGGTCGATTGTTTTTCGATCGGTTTCGGGCGCGAGATTATCGGCTGGAACGGCAAAAACGGAACCCGCTGGAAGATTGGCTGGATGCCGCTTGGCGGCTATGTCAAATTTACCGGCGATGCCAATGCAGCAGGGGCGGGCACCAACCTGTCCAATGTTGATCCGGCGGACCGTCCGTTCCTGTTTGCGTTCAAGCCGCTCTGGCAGCGCGCGCTGATTGTTGCGGCAGGGCCGGCAATCAATTTTCTTGCGGCCATATTTATCTATTCGGCTTTTATCGCAGCCTATGGGCAGTCATTCACATCGCCTGCAATCACCGGCGTACAGGAAGGTTCCCCAGCAGCGGCAGCGGGGCTTGTGGCGGGCGACGTCATCACGTCTGTCGATGGGCAGAATGTTGAAAAATTCGAAGATATTGTCGGTCTGGTCATGATCAATCCGGGACATCCTGCCGATATCACCTACACCCGCGCGGGTGAGACGCTGCATGCGCGGTTGACACCCGAAATGATCGAAGAAAGAGACAGGTTTGGTAATCGCTATACGGTTCCCCGGCTCGGCATTTATGGCGGCGCGAACGCTGTAATTCAACGCGGACCACTTGAATCAGTGTATTATGGAACCGAGGCGGTCATCAAAACCACGCAATTCATGATCAAGGGCATCGTTCAGATTATTTCGGGACGCCGTTCGGTCAAGGATCTGGGCGGGCCGCTGAAGATTGCGGATATTTCCGGTAAGGTCGCAACACTTGGGCTTGAACCCTTCGTCAATTTGATGGCTCTGATCTCGATTAACCTTGGCTTCATCAACCTTTTGCCAATCCCCATGCTCGACGGCGGGCATCTGGCGCTCTATGCAGCAGAAGCGGTTCGCCGCAAGCCAGTCTCGGCGCAGGTTCAGGAGTGGGCATTCATGACGGGATTCGTACTTTTGATCTCATTCATGCTGTTCGTAACGTGGAACGACCTTGCATCTTTTGGCGTGTTCAAGCATGTCGCCGGGTTAATCGGCTAAAGCCTTGGTGCTACCGGATCATAAATATAGAGAGAGAGCGGGGATTTTGTGAGCCAATCGACTGCGTCTACAGCGGCACCTGGAAAATCTTGGGCAGCCGCACTTCTCGTCGGCAGCGCCATCGGCCTTTCGGCACCTGCGCTTGCCCAGAATGCGCCCGTTGCGACAGAAACGTCTGCAGAGACTGCACCTCCCGCCGTCTACAGCGGCACTGTGCGGGCTGTTGTCATACGCGGAGCGGAGCGGCTCGAGCCAGCGACCGTGCGTTCCTATGTCGGGTTGTCGCCGGGCGATTCCTATGATCGGAACCGTCTCGATCGCGCGCTGAAAGACCTCTATGCGACCGAGCTTTTCGCCGATGTGACGATCCGTGACCGCCAGGGTGAGCTTATTGTCGACGTCAAGGAGAACCCTGTCGTCAACCGGGTTGTTCTCGAAGGCAACAAACGCATTAAAAGCGACAAGCTGACCGAAGAAATTCGCTTGTCGCCGCGGCAAATCTTTACGCGTTCGAAGGCCAAGGCCGAAGTCGCCCGGATCATAGAACTCTATCGCCGCAAAGGACGCTTTGCGGCTGTTGTCGAACCGAAGATTGTTCAGCTCGACCAGAACCGCGTCGATGTTGTCTTCGAAATTGAAGAGGGGCCGAAGTCCAAGGTTCGCAAAATCAATTTCGTAGGTAATAAGCGCTATTCGGACGGCAAGCTCCGCGGCGAGATGGCAACGCGCGAAGGCAAGTGGTACAGATTTTTTACATCGAACGACACATATGACCCCGACCGTTCGGCTTATGATCAGCAACAGTTGCGTCAATACTATCTGACCGAGGGCTATGCCGATTTCCGTGTTGTTTCATCGGTTGCCGAGTTAACGCCTGATCGCAAGGATTTCATACTCACCTATGTCGTTGATGAGGGAGAGCGCTATAAATTCGGCGAAGTGCAGGTCGAAAGCAAAATCCGCGATATCAAGGAAGATGCCTTTTTAAAGCTCGTGCCGATCAGGACCGGCGACTGGTACAATGCCAAGACGATCGAAGATACGGTCACCAGCATGACCGAAACCGCAGGTTTGCTTGGCTATGCCTTTGCCGACGTCTCGCCGCGATTCGAGCGCGACAAGGAAGGGCGCACGATGTCGGTGACATTTGTCATCAACGAAACGCCGCGCGTCTATGTCGAGCGGGTCGACATTAACGGCAATGTCATCACCAAAGACAAAGTGGTGCGCCGCGAATTCCGCTTGGCCGAGGGTGACGCGTTCAATAGCTTCCGCGTCAAACGCTCACGCGACCGGATTCAGAGCCTCGGCTATTTTCAGGAAAAGCTCGAGGTCGAGCAAAAGCCCGGTTCAGGGCCCGACAAGGTCATCCTTGAGGTGAATGCCGAAGAACAGCCGACCGGCGAATTGCAGATTTCAGCAGGTTTTTCGAGCCTTGAACGTTTCATTATCAACCTGTCCGTTCGCCAGCGCAACTTCCGTGGCATGGGTCAGGAACTGCGCGCTTCGGTGAACTGGTCACAATATTCGAAATCGGCAGAAATCGGCTTTACCGAGCCGTATCTGTTTGGCCGGAATATCGCGCTTGGCGGCGACATTTTCCGGCGTGACTATAACAGCTTCCGCTTTCTGACCGGGGGTGATCGCGAAACCACGTACGAGCAGTCAACAACCGGTTTCCAGATCAGGACAGGCTTCCCGATCACCGAATTTGTGTCGGCGTCGTTCCGTTATGGTTTGAACTTTGATGATATCTCGCTTGATCAGGCGACTTATTTTACCAACGGCGCATGCGACCCGATCAAGGCCGGTCGCTATCTTTGCGATACGCTGGGCAACCGCACGACGTCATCAATCGGCTATAGCCTGGCCTATGATACGAGAAACAACCGCTACCGCCCAAGCTCTGGCCATCAACTGGCGCTCAGTCAGGATATTGCCGGCGTTGGTGGTAGCGTCAATTATGTGAGAACGCGCCTCACGGCGGACAAATATTGGCGCATGGGCCGCAGCAATTTTATCCTGAATATTGGCGGTGAGGCCGGGCATATCTTTGGTTGGGGCGGCGACCGTGTGCGCCTTAACGACCGCTTCTTCCTTGGTGAACCACGATTCAGGGGCTTTGATATTCGTGGCGTCGGCCCGCGCGTTATTCGCAGGCAATATACTGATCCGAATGGCACGAATGACCCCTCACAATTTGTTCTTGTCGACGCGAACAACAACCAGCTGCGCGATGACTCTCTCGGTGGATCAATCTATTACAGCGCACGCGTAGAGATGGAGATTCCGCTTGGGCAAGGCGCATCCGAGCTTGGGTTGAGGCCATCTGCCTTCGTCGATGTCGGGGCCTTGTGGAAAACCGATTTCGATCCGCGTCCGGCATCCGAAGGTGGCGATTTGTTCGATATCAGATCACTTGGTGTCGACGGCTCTGGCAATCATAGCACAGGCTATAAGGAATTTTATCTCGGTGACACGATGAAACCACGCGTTTCAGTTGGCATTGGTGTCAACTGGCGCTCGCCTTTCGGGCCGTTCCGGTTCGACATCGCCAAGGCACTCGTCAAGCAGGAAGGCGACGACACAAAGCTCTTCCAATTCAATGTAGGGACCCAGTTCTAATGAATATTATCAAACGCGCTCTTATCACTGGCGCACTTGCGCTGACAGCTGTGTCGGTCGCTCCGGCGACAACGGCTTTCGCACAGGGCGCACCGCAGATCATCATCGTCGACATGAGCCGCATCGCGGCAGAATCTGCAGCATCCAAAAATGCTGAACCCCAATTGAAGGCCAAATTTGAAAGCGTACAGAGCCGCGCACAAACGCTTGGCGAACAGTTCAGCAAGGAAGCCGAGACGCTTCAGAAAGCACGCCCGTCAATGGCGCAGGAAGCCTTCCTTGCAAAAGCCAAGGAGCTTCAGCAACGTCAGCAGACCGCCGAAAATGAAGTGCGTGGTCGCGAGCAGGATTATGCCCGTTCAGTTCAGTATGTACGCCAGCAACTTCTGCAGGCCGTCAACCCGATCATCACCGCAATCATGCGCGAAAAAGGCGCAAGCATTGCGATGGACCGCGATGCGACGCTCGCCATTTCGCAGTCGCTTGACGTGACCAACGAGGTTCTGACACGCCTTAACAGTGCCTTGCCACGGGTGAGCATCAATCCACCCGCGCAGCCTGCAGCCAAGAAGTAACAACGGACAGTGACTGGGACGACCGTTGAACCGATCGAAGTGGGAGCAGTCATGGCGCTGCTCCCACATCGTTACCCGATGCTGCTTGTCGACCGGGTGGTTGACCTTGTGGTCGATGAACGCGCACGTGGCATCAAGGCCGTCACGATCAACGAGCCGTTCTTTCAGGGACATTTCCCCGCGCGGCCAATCATGCCCGGCGTTCTAATTGTCGAAGCGCTGGCGCAGACCGCGGGCGTTCTGGCGATCAAATCGCTGGGCGATGAAGCAAAGGGCAAGCTCGTCTATTTCATGGCGATCGAGAATGCGAAGTTCAGAAAGCCGGTCGAGCCGGGATGTCTGCTCTGCCTCGACGTGGAGTTCGTGCAAAAGCGATCGAGCGTCTGCAAATTTATCGGCAAAGCCAATATCGAAGGCGTTCTTGTCGCTGAAGCGAGCTTTACGGCAATGATCGCCGATCCGCCTGCTTAACCCAGATCGCCTGGCCTGTTGATATTGCGCAGTGGGGCGGTCGTCCTGATCAGCCGCGCACCCGATGTTTCAATCCAGCGCATCATGGATAGATTATCGGACATCGCAAGATGGTTGGTGAGGTCTGAGGCAAGTGCGGGCGACCAATAGCCGATGATGGGCTGCGCCTCGCAGGCACTTGGGCAATATTGCTGAAGCGTGCGAACAAGCGCCCCGGGAATATCAGGCACATCACAGCCGGTTGACAGCACCGCATCATAGCCATGCGCGGCAGCGTAGCCGAGCGCGCCGCATAGACCGCCAAGCGGACCAAGGTCGGGTCCCGGCGCATCCGGCGTGCACGTATGAGCCGTATCCTGCCTGCCAACGACAATTACATCCGCGCAATGCGCCCGCAGCGCGTCTGCGGCATGATCGATGAGGCGTTTGCCATTCAGCAGAGCTTCGGCCTTGTCGCTGCCAAAGCGCGTGCTTTTACCGCCAGCAAGGACGGCACCAAGGATCCGCATGGCTTCGTTTTCCTATATAATGAGACGTCGTGACCCTAACACGGCATCACTGTTTTTTGTCAATTCGTTCTGACCCAACCGCGATCTGCCCGTCGGATACCAAAGCTTGCGGCAAGGTGCTGATCCTGCATGACGTCGTGCGGTGAACCTTCCGCAATGACCTTGCCAGCATTCAAGAGAATACAGCGGTCGCAATAGCGCTCGGCGAGTGTCAAATCGTGAAATGACGTCATGACACCAGCGCCACGTGAACACTCCTCGCGCAGGATGTCCATGATATCGATCTGGTGGCCGGGGTCGAGATTCGCGGTAGGCTCGTCAAGCAGCAGATAGTCCATCGCGCCGACAAGGGTGCGCGCTAACAATACCCGTGCCTGCTCACCCGTCGACAATGTGTCGATACGGCGGTCAGCAAAGACAGCTCCGTCCACACGGGCAAGCGTACTATCAACGCGCGCTCGATCGGAGCGGGTGTGAGAGGGAAGGCCAAGCGCAACAATATCACGAACCGTCATCGGCCAATCGACACGGCGCTGCGTCGGCATATAAGCGATCCGTCGCGCGCGAAGATCACCGGGGATTCGTGCAAGATCATCACCGTCGAGCGTTATGCGACCGCTACCAGTCGTCAGATTGGCAAGCGTCCGCAACAATGTCGTCTTGCCAGCACCATTGGGACCAATAAGACCGACCAGCTCGCCAGGGCGGAGCACGCAATCGATCGGTCCGGCGAGATGCGCGCGTGTAATCGCGCTGGCTGACAATCCCGTGTTCATCTGACAATTCCCCGTTTCGAGAGGATCAGCCAGAGAAAAAACGGCGCACCAAGCAAAGCGGTGATAACACCGATTGGCAGCGTTCGACCATCGACCGGCACACGCGTCAACAGGTCGGCGGCGACAAGTAAGGTTGCACCGGCAAGCGCGCTCGGGATCAGGGCCGCGCCCGGACGACCGCCGACGACGGGTCGAACAAGATGCGGAACGACAAGACCGACAAAACCGATCGTACCCGATATGGCAACACCACCACCAATGGCGATCGCGCTGCCGACGATCGCCTGCATGCGCAACCGTCGCACATTAACGCCGAGCGTTTCAGCGACGTCTTCACCAAGCGTCAACGCGTCGAGACTGTGCCGGGTAAAAAGCAATAACAGACAGCCGAACAGCATCGGCGGCAAACCGACCCTCACATGATCGATGCTACGATCTGCAAGCGACCCAAGCAGCCAGAACATGATATCGTAAAACGCAAAGGGCGATGGCGCGAAGGCAAGCGCAATATTAATCAGCGCAGCGCAAAGCGCCGATATGGCGACACCGGCAAGTATAAGTGTCGTTGTCGACGCGCCACGCCCGGCGAGCAGCAAAAGCAATGCGAGCGCGAGCAAGGCGCCGACTATGCCGCCGCCCGCCATGGCAATACTGCCAGCAAAGCCCAGATAATAGGCCGTAACCACCGCGCCGAGCGCCGCACCTGCCGAAGTTCCCAATATATCGGGAGAAGCAAGCGGATTGCGCAAAAGCCCCTGCAACGCCGCGCCCGATAACCCCAACGCGGCTCCGACGAATAGGCCGAGTATCAATCGCGGCAGGCGAAGTTCGACAAGCAACTGCCCGGCAAGGACCGGATCCCGGGCATAAATGTCAAAAAGTGATGCCTCGCCGAGCGCCAGCGACAGAATTGCAACGATCAGCAGCGGCCCCAACAGGATCAGTGACAGACGACGAACGCTCATTTGGAAAACACCCGTCGCAACCGTTCTACGTCAGCAGCAGCAAGTGGGCCGGGGCATGTCCATAGTCTGCCATCAACATGCACCGGAGGCTGGTTCGCCGCATGTGCCGTGATGTTCAGCCACTCTTGCGGCAAGGAATATTGCCCACTGCGATAATCGCTGACGATCAATTGCAGATCGGGATTGGCGTAGAGTGTCTCGCGTGTGACCTGCGAACGCGGCTGCGTTTGATGCGCGATCCCGGCATAGCTGAGCAAATCTTCGGTTAGCGAACCGGGGAGGGGGGTGAGGCCGCCTGTTACGATCATCAACGCCTTGTGGCGAAGCAAGGGACGCTTGCCAAGACGTGCATCCATCCACCCGATCAGCGCTTCGCCGCGCATGACAACATCGAGCGCCGCCGCGATGCTGCGAATGCTTGCGCGAAGCTGATCCAGCGTTTGCGGTGGCGGGATGTCGAGCACATCAACACCCATGCGCTCTGCCATCTCGCGCGCAAGCATATTGACCGCGCCACCCGTGATAACGAGATCAGGTCGCAAGGCGACGACGGAATTGAACCGCCCGGAATTTGAATGCAGGGCCTTCGCCTTAGCAGCAAGGGGTGTTTCGTGGGGGTCGTGAGACAAAAACGATACAGATACCACTTGCCCAGGCTTTGCGAGCAGCAGCACAATCTCGTCGGTACAAAGGCCAAGTGAGGCGACACGCAAAGGTGCCGCCTCGGCCCTTAGCCCAAAGAGGCTAAACGCGATGAGGAGTGCTAGCCGCCCCAACGCACACGCACGCCAGCAAAGGCCGATATGCCCTGCGTCTGATAACCAAAGACATCCTGATAGCGTTCATCAAATAGATTTTCGACGCGTGCCGTCAGGTCTAGATTTTCGTTGATCCCGTAGCGACCGCTAATGCTTGCCAACACGTAATCGCCAAGTGTGACGTCACGCGATGGAAAGCTGTCAAAGTCGATATCGCGGCGTTTGCCCACATAATTGGCCAGAAGGCTGATATCGCCGGGACCAAAGTTCACCGTTGCCGATAGGCTGCCATTGTGACGTGCACGGCGAACTTCGCGGACGAGCAGCGCACCTGCGACCTGACCATCATCAGCGTCGAGCCAGGTATAGCTGGCGGCAAGGTCGAGCCATGACAGGGGGCTGACGTTGGCAGACACTTCAACACCGCGGCGTTTGCTCTTGCCGGTTGCGTTCGCGACGCGGGAGAGGAATGTATTGATATCGAAGGTCGAAAGGATTTCGTTTTCAAGATCGGCTTCGAACCACGTGATGTCAGCATTGAAACCGCCGCCAGCGTAACCGATTCCAGCTTCCCATCCGAATGACTTTTCAGGGGTGAGCGCTGGATTTCCTAAAAAACTTCCCGGGAAAAAGCCGAAAAGTTCGGTAAAGGTCGGGTCGGTCACACCTTTGCCTGCACTGCCATGAACTGCAAACCCGTGTGGAAGCGCATAGCGTCCCCCCACGCGCCACGTGGTTGCGTCAGCAAAGCGATTATTCTCATCTTGGCGAAAGCTTGCTGTCAGCGACAGATGACCAGCTGTAACGCCGTAATCAAGGATGAAACTTGTCCGATCGCGCGTCTTGCGCTGATTGGTGCCGCCGAAATATGCATCATCGTCGGCAACGAAGATCTGTGTCTGGAATTCCGCTGCACCCGTAAGACGGTGGTGCAAGGCACCGGTGTCGAAATCAAGTCCTGTCTGATAGCCAGTTTTGAAGATTTCAGCATCGGTGCGATTGAGAAAAGCACCAGATCGACGGTTGATATTGTCGGTTGTCAGGTAACTTCCGGACAGTTCGTGACGCCATGCGTCGTCAAATGTGCTGAGCTTTGCATAGCCGCGCAACGCAAGACTGCGAATACGGGTGGAATCATCCGTGTCGGCGCGCTGAAAGGTCAAGGGATCGAAGCCGTCAAATTCGCTTAATGTGCTTGTATAACGCGCTACAATGCCAAATTCGCCAGTATTGGCTGGATGAAGCACAGCTTTTGCTGAAAGCGCCAAATTCTCATAGCCGTCGCGTTCGACCGGCCCACCGGCAAAGCTGTCAGTGCCATTCGTGTCGTAATAGCTGGACTGTAAGACGAGGCCGCCTATGTCGGAACCGATATTGAGCCCACCGGCTGCACGATATGTGTCAAAGGAGCCGGCTTCGGCAGACCCGAATATACTGGTACCGGCAGAGGGTGCACGGGTTTCAACACTGACGACCCCGCCAATCGATTCGGAACCCCACAGCACCGATTGCGGTCCGCGAATGATTTCAACGCGCCCAATCCCGTCGGATCCCAGCGTTTCCCATCGAAATTCGCCCGAACTTGCCGCGTCATTGGCCGCGATCCCATCAACGAAGACCAGCGTGTGATTGGCCTCTGCGCCGCGAATGCGGACCTGTGTCTGGCTTCCTGTCTGGCCTGACCTGCTGATCGAAACGCCGGGGGACAGGCGAAGGACGTCGACAATCTGCGGCAAATTGACGGCTTCAATCTGTTCGGCGGAAATAACCTCTATACTGGCGGTCGAGGCCGAAATTTCGATAGGCTCGCGCGCAGCAGAGATGACAAGATCAGTCCCGATCGTTACGGCTGATGACGAGAGTAAAAATGCAATAATCATAATAGCTCCTTGACGTTAGTTAACCTATCGTCACAGCGAGCAATCATGCGCGCACGCGGTCAGCTGAACCCGGCTGGGCGTGGACGACCGACATGGCAGGTTTCCTGACTTGCGGGTCATCGCCTCAGTACCGCCTTCCCGGTTCGGTCCCCTTAAGGCACCTTGCCAGTGGCTAATCGGTACGTTGGCTTACCGCCTACAGTTGCGGGCACAGCGCCGGAATTTGACCGGCTTCCCTATTACCCCCGTTGCCGGGGCACCATATCGTGAAAAAGCCCCTAGCGAGGAGCGATGCGGCTTGCAAGTCTGCTGTTGCTCTGCTACCCGCCGCGCTTCCTTGCTTCTGGTCGGAAACCAGAGGCATTATGCGGAGCATTAAACGTGAAAAAAGACATTCATCCCGATTATCACACCATCACGGTGGAGATGACCGATGGAACCACCTACCAGACCCGTTCGACCTGGGGCAATGAAGGTGACAAGCTGACGCTTGAAATCGATCCGACGTCACACCCGGCATGGACCGGCGGTGCACATCGGATGCTCGACGCCGGTGGACGCCTTGCGCGCTACAACAAGCGCTTTGGCAATATTTCTCTCGGCAAGAAATAAAACCGCTTTTCCGCGGAGCACACCTCCGTCTTTCAGTCAAAACAACCGTTTCGGGTCTATGACAGGAGACGGGGGCGGTAGGCTCTTGCCTGATTGGTGACCATTTACCGTCTTTGGTCACCAAGATGACACAATAACACAATGATTTTTTAGTATTTAGACCGCTATAAGTCGCAGAGCTGCGATAGGTGGGCTTGCGTGCGATTCCGTAATAATTTTCTGAACTGGCTTACGCTGGGCAATTCAAATCCGACGCTGGTTCGCGCTCAGATTGAGGCGTTTCAGCGGCAGCTTCCACTTATGTATTTCATGGTCTGCATGAACAGCGTCATGCTTGCCATGAGCTTTTACGACGAAGCGCCGCTGACCCTGACACTGTTCTTTCCAGCGATTCTTGTCGGTGCGATATGCTGGCGCTTCTGGAGATGGCGCAGTCAGGAAAGCATATCAACGCCCGACAAAGCAGAAAATGCATTACGCAGCACCGTCTATTTCACATTCCTGCTCGGTGCCTGTTTTACGAGCTGGGCGCTTATGCTGTTCCCCTATGGCGATGCGCGCGGGCAAATGCATATCGCCTTCTACATCGCCGTCACGGCCGTTGCCTGCACATTTTGCCTAATGCACCTGCGGGTGGCGGCGATTGCCCTGCTGCTTGTCGTCATGGTGCCATTCACGCTGTTCTTTTTACTAACAGCGACCAAAATTTATATGGTGATTGCCGCCAATGCCCTGCTTGCGTCCGGCGCCACATTCATTGCATTGAGCCGCTATTACAAAGACTTTGAGGCGCTTATTGAGTCCAAACAGGCGCTGGAGACAAAGCAGGCTGAGCTTGAAGACCTGAACCGTGAAAACCTGCTCATCGCGCACACCGATAGTTTGACGCAGTTGCCAAACCGCCGGGCATTTTTTGCAGAACTCACAAAGCGCCTGCTCTGGGCGCGACGGAATGACGAGCGGTTGACGGTCGCGGTTCTTGATCTTGATGGCTTCAAGCCGATCAATGATATTTACGGCCACATCTGCGGCGATCATTTGCTTGTCGAGGTGGCAAAACGACTGCAACGGTTGAGCGGAACCGAAGCCTTTGTGGCGCGGCTTGGCGGTGACGAATTCGGGGCCATCATCGATGGTTCGCTGAGCGACGCCGAGGTGCGGCGTCTTGGACTTGAAATCAGCATCGGTATGCGTGAACCCTTTGCGCTTGCCGCGCTGAACGCGAAAATCGGCGCGTCGATCGGTTTTGCATGTTTTCCCAATGCCGGCATTACAAGCGAGCAGCTTTACGAATGCGCCGATTACGCGCTTTATTATGCCAAACGCCACGCGCGTGGGACGGCTGTGCTTTTCGCGGACAAGCATGAAACCGAAATTCGCGAGACAAGCCTCGTCGGACAGAGTTTTCAACAGGCCAATCTTGAGGACGAGCTTACACTTGCCTTCCATCCCATCATCAACATCGAGACCGGCGAAACCGCTTGCGTCGAGGCGCTTGCACGCTGGTCGAACGCCGCGCTTGGTGCAGTGGAACCCAATGTCTTTATCAAGGCTGCGGAGCGCTCCGGCCAGATCGGCCAGGTGACGTCAATTCTGTTGAAGCGTGCTTTAAAGCTGGCAGAAACCTGGCCCGAGCATATGCGGATGTCGTTTAATCTGTCGTTCAACGACATTGCCTCGCGCGAGGCTGCTCAGACCATTATCAAAATCATCAAGGACAGCAATATCGACCCGAGACGGCTTGATTTTGAGGTCACCGAATCTGCGGTCATGAAAAACATCGTGCAGGGCGAATTGACTCTGAATCAATTGAAAGGCCTTGGCGCGTCAATATCGCTTGATGATTTTGGATGCGGCCATTCCAGCCTCAGCCACGTTCACCGCCTGCCACTCGACAAGATCAAGATTGACCGCATGTTCGTCGCCGAAGCCGGTATGAACACGCGTGCGGAGAACATCATCAAATCGGTTGTCGAACTCTGCAACACGCTCAACCTTGAATGTATTGTGGAGGGCATGGAGACCGAAGCCCAATTGCGCGCGCTGCACCAACTCGGCTGCCGATATGCGCAAGGCTATCTGTTTTGTCGCCCCATCCCCGAGGACCAGATCGAAGCCTATTTCCTCGAACCCTCGCATACCCGCAAACTCGTTGCGTGAGGAGCCAGGCGAGAGGTTTAGTGCTGGCGGACAGGGTGGGATTCGAACCCACGGTGGGCTTGCACCCACGCCGGTTTTCAAGACCGGTGCATTCAACCACTCTGCCACCTGTCCGCGTTGCCGCGCCTCCATCGCTTATTGCGGCCAAGCTTTCAAGATGCCTTCATCATATTCATTGCAGGCTCAGCTAGAGCTGTTCATCATAGCGTGGGTTGATAAGGGGAAAATTGTTGTGATTGTGCGCTTGGCGATTGGTTTGTTTGCTGTGTTGATGCTGGCTGGAGCAGGAGAGGTCGACGCGCGGGCAAGTGATCCCGCGCGTGGTGCATCTGCAACTGCGGACAGCGATTTTTCGCTCTGGCTGGCAGAGTTTCGCAAGCGGGCGCTCGCCGCAGGGATTCGTGCCGAGGTGCTTGACCGGGAATTGTCGGGTCTGACCTTCAATCGCCGTGTGATCGGCTATGACCGGGCGCAGCCTGACGACAGTCGACCGCAGACTGTTCCGCAATTCAGCGATTATATTGCACGGCGCCTGACGCCTTCGCGGATAAATCCGGGGCGGGAGATTGCTCGAAATTACGCGCCGACGCTGAACGCGGTCGAGGCGCAATATGGTGTGCCGACGGAAATTCTGATCGGCATCTGGGGCATGGAAACCAATTATGGCGGATATACCGGAAATTTCGATCTCATCCGTTCGCTGGCCAGCCTTGCCTTTGATGGTCGACGCGAGGCGCTGTTCAGCGGCGAATTGCTGGGCGCGCTCAAAATGATCGATCAAGGGATGGTTAGCCGTTCACGGCTTCTGGGTTCATGGGCGGGCGCGACAGGGCAATCGCAATTCTTGCCAACATCCTATTTCAAGCATGCCGTGGATTTCGATGGTGACGGCAAGGCTGATATCTGGAACAGCCGCGCCGATGTCGCGGCCTCGATCGCCAATTATCTGCGCGATCATGGCTGGCAAAAAGGAGGCGACTGGGCGATGCGAGTGAGCATTCCAGCAACGTTCAACCGGGAGCGGGTTCGCGACCTGATACAGCCGAGAACCTGCAAGCGTGTGCTGGCCAAGCACAGTCGCTGGATTCCGGTCCGCGAATGGAAAGCGCTCGGCTTCGTGCCGCTTGATGGACGTTCTTGGCCGAATGACGATGTGCTTGCGACCTTTTTGGAGCCTGACGGACCGGGGAAGGGGGGCTATTTGACCTTTGGCAATTACCGTGCCTTGCTCGCTTATAATTGTTCCAATTTCTATGCGCTTTCTGTTGGCTTGCTGGCAGATGCGGTTCAACCCACCCCGTAGCGTCTGGACGCAAACAAAGCCGTGATGATAGATTGCCGACCTGCATCGAAGCCGATGGCGCAAAACGGGGGTAGTCGGATTCATGGCCGGTACAGTTCGCAGAGTGACTGCAAATGTTTCACTGATCGTGATGGCATCGTTGCTGACGGCCTGCGCAGGCAGTATTTCCCAGCCGCGATCCGCATCTGGCGGTGGTTATTACAAGGTCGGCAAGCCCTATCAGATCGTGGGAAAATGGTATTATCCCGCCGATGACCGCAACTATCGTGAATCCGGCATCGCATCATGGTACGGACCGAATTTTCACGGCAAGTTGACGGCAAATGGAGAGCGTTTCAACGAAAACGACCTGACGGCGGCGCATCGGACCTTGCCGATGCCAAGTTATGTCGAAGTCACGAATCTGGAAAATGGCCGCCAACTTGTCGTTCGCGTCAACGACCGTGGACCGTTTGCACATGATCGCATCATTGACCTTTCGCGTCGCTCTGCCCAGCTTCTTGGGATCGAGCGGGCTGGCACTGCGCGGGTAAAGGTCAAGCGCGTTTATCCGGGTCAGGAGGCCGTGACGGCGGTGGAAACGCCCGCCGTTGCACATGGCCATTTTATTCAGGTCGCGGCCCTGTCAAATGCAGCACGGGCCGAACAGATGGCTCGTGACTTGCAATATTTGGGCAATGCACAGGTTTTTCCGGGCAATGGACTGTTCCGTGTGCGTATTGGCCCTTATGCAAGCGCAGAAGCAGCCGCTTCGATGCTGGCGCAGTTGCAAGGTCGCGGTTATACCGATGCACGGATCGTCGGGCCTTCACCCGCGGCCTGAAACTCGCTCTTCAGGGAGAATAAGACCAACTATGCGTATCGCCGCGTCTCTTGCCGCCAGCCTTCTTGCTTTTGCCGCCCCAGTTCTCGCCGCCGGTTATGAAAGTCAGGCGCCCTTTGCCTATATGAAGGACATAACCACCGGCGCCGTGCTCTACGAGCGTGCCGCAGATGAGCAGATACCGCCGTCATCAATGGCAAAAATGATGACAACCCCTGTCGCCTTCAAGCTCGTCAAAGATGGCAAGCTGAAGCTCGACCAGACATTCCGTGTGCGCCCGGAAACCTGGGCCAGATGGCATGGACCTGCCGCTGGTTCGACCATGTTCCTGTCTCCGAATGAAGAGGTCAGCGTCGAAAATCTTCTGCATGGTATTGTGACTCTGTCGGGCAATGACGCCTGCGTCGTGCTGGCCGAAGGCATTGCCGGCACAGAGGAAGCGTTTATCGAATTGATGAACGCGGAAGCGAAGGAAATGGGGCTGAAAGGATCAACCTTCCGCACCAGCAATGGCTGGCCAGATCCGGAACAATTGGTCACGCCCCGCGATCTTGCGATAATTGCAGAGCGAACAATTGCCGATTATCCCGAGCTTTATAAGAAATTCTATGCCGTCGATGGCTTTACATGGGGCACAACAATGGGTGGTGCACCGATCCGGCAGCCGAACCGCAATCCCATTCTCGGCAAGGTGAAAGGTGCCGATGGTCTGAAAACCGGCCATACCGAAGCGGCTGGTTATGGCTTTACCGGTTCCGCCGAACAGAACGGCCGTCGTCTTGTCATGGTGCTCTCAGGTATGACGTCGCAGGCGCAAAGGACGCAGGAATCAGTCCGTTTCATGGAGTGGGGTTTTGGCGCGTTCGAGGGCAAGCCGATCTTGGCCGACGGTAAGGTGTTGAAGCGAATTCCCGTTTTTATGGGTGATGCAGACGATGTTGGCGTTACCGCCGCGCCCGGTACGATTGTGACGACGCCGCGCGTAATTGCCGGAAACAGCGTCAGCGCGAAGCTTGTTTATAATGGTCCGATCGCCGCGCCTATCGCCAAGGGACAGCAAATTGCAACGTTGATCGTGACATCAAAGGATATTTCGCAGCAGCGCATTCCACTGGTCGCTGCAGAAGCCGTAGGCAAAGCGGGCGTGTTCGGGCGTATCGGCACGGCCTTCAAATCCCTGTTCGGCGATTGATCGCACGGCGGTGTTGGGCAAGTTCATAAGTTTCGAGGGCGGCGAAGGCGGTGGCAAGAGTACGCAACTACGCCGTCTGGCAGATCGATTGCGTGGACTTGGCAAAGAGATTGTCGAGACCCGCGAACCGGGCGGCACGCCGGGAGCCGAGGTCATTCGCACCCTCATCGTTGAAGGAGAGCAGGGGCGCTGGGACGGACGCAGTGAGGCCCTTCTGGTCAATGCCGCACGCGCCGACCACGTCACACGGTTGATCCAGCCAAGCCTTGATGCTGGTCGCTGGGTACTTTGTGATCGCTACGTCCATTCGACATTTGCTTATCAGGGTGCAGCGCGTGGACTTGACGAAGACGATCTGCGCGCGCTGCACAGATTTTCGACGGGCGATTTGTGGCCGGATTTGACACTTATACTCGACGTACCACCCGAAACTGGACTTGATCGCGCTGCCGCGCGTCGCGATGGGGAAGCGCGTTTCGAAGGCGAGGGGCGTAGTTTCCATGATGCTGTGCGTGACCGGCTGCTGGCCTTTGGCGACGAGCATAATTGTGTAGTTATTAATGCCTCCGCCGATATCGACACTGTCGAGCAAGATATATGGGCGGCCGTGTCAGCGCATTTTGGTCTGACCCCATGACTCTGATCGGGCATGACACACAGGTTACGGCCTTTCTAAATGGCTGGAAAAGCGGACGGATGCACCACGCCTGGCTGATCGCAGGGCCAAAGGGGATTGGCAAGGCGCTGTTTGCTGCGCAGGCGTCAGAATTCATATTATCGGGCGGAGCAGGCGACAGGTTTGAGGCGATTCCGAACAGTCAGGCGCGTGCCTTGCTCGCTGCAGGAAGTCATCCCGATTTTCGCAAGCTCGAGCGAACTGAAAATGATCGCGGTAAATTGCGCGCCGAAATCGTTGTTGAACAGATCCGTGCCATGCAGCCGCTATTGCAGGGTAAACCGTCGATCAGCGATTGGCGGGTGATCATTGTCGATGCAGCCGATGAACTCAACCGGAATGCATCAAACGCATTTCTTAAAAATCTTGAAGAGCCTCCTGAAAAAACTATATTTTTTCTGGTAAGCCATGCGCCGAACCGGCTACTTCCAACGATCCGTTCCCGCTGTCGGGTTTTGCGATTTCGACCGCTTTCGGATGACGACACGCGTGCGGTGCTCGGTGAGGAGATCGACGCGGCCAGTCCGGCAGAGCTTGACGCGTTGACCATGATTGCGAGTGGTCTGCCGGGGCGCGCCATCGGTTTTGCAGGATTAGAGATTGAAAAACTGCAAAACGATCTGAAAGGCCTTGTGTCCGCACATTCGCCCGGTGAAGCGAATATGCGGGCGCTGGCGCTTGCCAAATCGCTGACGACAAAGGCGGGCGCAGCGCGTTACGAGGCTTTTGTCGAACTGTTGCCGGGCTTTATTGCGGATGAGGCGAGGGGACGCAGTGGCGCATCGCTTGCACACGCGCTTGGCCTGTGGGAAAAGGCGCAATCCCTCGCTGCCGAGGCGCTGCCACTTGCCCACGATCCGCAGGCTGTTGCCTATGAGCTTGCGGGCCTTGTCGGCGAACTTGGCAGGCACTGAAGTTCCTGTAGTCACGAAAGTTGTTAGCGCCCATATGAGCGAACGTCGCAAATTTTACATCACCACCGCCATTTCCTATCCGAACGGTCGTCCGCACATGGGTCATGCCTATGAAGATATCGCGACCGATGCGATCGCACGTTATCACCGGCTGATCGGTGACGATGTTTTCTTTATGACCGGGACCGACGAACATGGTCTCAAGATTGCCCAGGCGGCACGCACAAACGGCCAGACTCCGCGGGATTTTGTTGACGGCATGACGTCACATTTCGTTGACATGACGCAAAAGCTGAACATCAGCCACGATCGTTTCATTCGTACGACTGAGCCAGCGCATTATGAATGCGTGCAAGATCTCTGGCGCAAGATGGTGGCCAAGGGTGATATCTATCTCGATCGTTATGAAGGCTGGTATTCGGTCCGCGACGAAGCCTATTATGACGAGAGCGAATTGATCGAGGAAGAGGGCGAAAAGCTTTCACCGCAAGGCACGCCGGTCGAATGGACCGTCGAGGAAAGCTATTTCTTCCGCCTGTCAAAATATCAGGATGCGCTGCTCAAGCTCTATGAAGATCGTCCCGATTTCATCCTGCCGGCATCGCGCCGTAACGAAATGGCGCAATTCGTCAAAGGCGGGCTGCGCGATCTGTCAATTTCGCGGACCAGCTTTGACTGGGGTGTGCCCGTGCCCGATGCGCCTGGCCATGTTATGTATGTCTGGCTTGATGCGCTCGCCAATTATCTCACCGGCGTCGGCTATCCTGACGAGGGCTACAAGGCGCGATGGCCCGCCGATGTTCATGTTATAGGCAAGGACGTCGTGCGCTTTCACAGCATCTATTGGCCGGCATTTCTGATGTCGGCAGGCATTGCGCTTCCCAAGCACGTATTCGGTCACGGCTTTGTGCTCAACAAAGGCGCGAAAATGTCGAAATCGCTTGGCAATGTTGTTGAGCCGCTGGCGATGGCCGATGAATATGGCGTCGACCAGCTGCGCTATTTTCTGATCCGCGATGTGCCGTTCGGACAGGATGGCAGCTATAGTCATGAAGCGATTGTGACACGCACGAACGCCGACCTCGCCAACAGCTTCGGCAATCTGGCACAGCGGACATTATCGCTTATTTTCAAGAATTTTGGCGGAGCTTTACCCTGGAACGGCACGCATGATGAAATGGATACGCAATTAGTGCGTCAAATTGATACTTCAATAAATGATTTCAAGCGATTGTTTGATGAGTTTAATTTATCACTTGCAGTTGAGAAATGGTTGCGTGGCGTCTTCCTTTGCAACCAGTATATCGACACCGCAGAGCCCTGGAAGCTGAAGAAAACCGATCCCGAGCGCATGAAAGCCGTGCTTGCGACGTTGTTCGTGGCGATTCGCGATCTGACGATTTGTATATCGCCAGTGATCCCGGCATCTGCTGACAAATTGCTCGACCAGATGGGTATTGCACCAGAGGATCGAACATTTTCTTCAATTGCGGATATCAACTGGTACGCGCGGCATGTGGAGTCCGGCTTTGTGCTTTCGCAGCCGCAGGGCGTGTTTCCGCGCTATGCCGAACCCGAGGTTGCGGCCTGATGCCGGTCGATAGTCATTGCCATCTCAATTATAAGGGGCTTGTTGAAGAACAGGATGCCGTCATCGCGCGGGCGCGGGCGGCGGGGGTGACGGCGATGCTCAGTATTTCGACGCGGGCGTCGGAATGGGATGCCATTATCGCGCTCGCTGAAAAGGAACCTGATATCTGGGCGAGTGTCGGCATTCATCCGCACGAAGCGGACGTTCATACGGATGTCGAAACGGCGCGGCTGGTCGAGGCTGCGGAAAATTCGCGGGTCGTCGGAATCGGCGAAACCGGGCTTGATTACTATTATGACAAAAGCGACCGGTTGCAGCAGCGCGAGAGTTTCCGGCGGCATATTGCGGCATCACGCGAGACGCAGCTGCCGATCATCATTCATACGCGCGACGCAGAGAGCGATACGATTGACATACTGCGTGAGGAGACCAAGAAGGGCGCGTTTCCCGGTGTCATCCACTGTTTCACGGCAAGCGCAGACTTTGGCAGGGCCGCGCTTGATCTGGGATTTTATATCTCTTTATCGGGGATTGTTACGTTTAAGAATGCCGCCGATATTGCTGAATTTGCAAAGGAAATTTCAGTCGACCGCCTGCTCGTCGAAACCGATGCCCCCTTCCTTGCGCCGGTGCCCAAGCGCGGCAAGACGTGCGAACCGGCGTTCGTTACCCATACTGCACAGTTTGTGGCAGAGCAGCGGGGCGTCGACTATGAGACGCTCGACCGGCAAACCACCGAAAATTTCTACGCTCTGTTCAGCAAGGCAAGCGCGTGAAGGTCACCATTCTTGGCTCCGGCACGTCAAGCGGCGTCCCGCGCATTGGCAATAATTGGGGGGATTGCGACCCCAAAGAGCCGAAAAACCGACGCAGACGCGTCTCGCTTCTGGTTGAGGCCGAAGATCACGTCATATTGATCGACACCAGCCCGGACCTGCGCGAGCAGTTGCTGAGCGCCGAAGTCACGCGCCTCGATGCGGTGCTCTACACGCATGATCACGCCGACCACACACACGGCCTCGACGACCTGCGACAAGTGTTTCACATCATGCGGCGTCCGGTTGACTGTTACGCGACGCCGGGAACCTGGTCAGTGCTGAAAAGGCGCTTCGGCTATGCCTTTACCGACAGTGACGGCTACCCGGCGAGCTGCCGCGCACACGAGATCGCCAAGCCCTTTGCTGTCGGGCCGATGACGATCACGCCGTTCGAACAGATCCATGGCCCGATAAAGTCGACCGGATATCGCATCGATCACAAAGGGCGATCCGTTGCATATTCCACGGATATCAGTGACTTGACGCTGAGTGCTGATAATGCAGTCAAAGGCGTTGACCTGTGGGTGGTCGATGCGCTGCGCCGCAAACCGCACCCGACACACAGCCATTTGGACCGCACATTGTCGTGGATATCGAAACTGCGTCCCCGACGCGCGATCCTGACGCATATGGACAGTTCAATGGACTATGCGACGCTCGCCAAATCACTGCCGCAAGGCGTCGAGCCCGGCTATGACATGCTGACGGTGGAGATTTAGATCCGCGATGTTCGAAGGTCTTGATATTGGCGAAAAAGGCGCGCTGATCTCGTCAATCGGTTTTGCGATCATCGTCACGCTGGCACTGATTCCACGCTTAAAAACAGTCGGTTTCGCCCGAACGTTGAAAATGGCGCTTGGCTGGATCCTTATCTTTGGCGGCCTCATCCTGCTCGTATCGCAATGGCAGAAGATCAAAGGCGCGCTTGATCCAGCATCACCGATCAGCACGGCCGAGACTGTCAGCGTTACCGCGCGCGACGATGGGCATTTCTATGTTCGCGCCAAGGTCAATGGCGTGTCGGTGATGTTTCTGGTTGATACAGGTGCAAGCGATATCGTTCTGTCACGGCAAACAGCCGCGCGGATCGGATTTGACGACAGCACGCTACGCTATGACGGCTACGCGCAAACAGCAAATGGCATGGTGAGAATCGCGGGCGTGCGGCTTGACAGCATAGAGGTCGGATCAATCGCACTTTATGACATGCGCGCCAGCGTCAACGGCGGCGAGTTTGACGATAATCTGCTCGGCATGCGGTTTCTGAACGCATTGAGGGGCTGGCGCGTCGAGAATGGGACGCTCATTTTGACCCCCTAGGGGGCTTTTGGGCATATTCTGATTTAACATAATATATATTATCAACCTTACTGGTTTATCAAGGCAGGGCTTCCCCCTGCTGTGTGATAGCCTCCCTTGGCATGTTTTCACGCCTGCGCGGGATTGACGGTCAGGCGCGGATGGATGTTCATAAACTCTGATTGCGATCACCCGGCGCGCAATCGATGTATGGAGACCCATGTTCCATTCACCGTAAAATCATTCTACATCGGGTGCTCATGACACATGCCACCGACCTTGCCGCAGCCTATCTGAAACTTGCCGAGGTCATGGCGGCGCTGCGCGACCCCGAAAATGGCTGTCCGTGGGACATCGAACAGGATTTCGCATCCATCGCGCCTTATACAATCGAGGAAGCCCATGAGGTCGCCGACGCGATTGAACGCAGCGCATGGGGCGAATTGCGCGACGAGCTTGGCGATTTGTTGCTGCAGGTCGTCTATCACGCGCAAATGGCGACCGAGGCCGGGCATTTTAACCTGACCGATGTGACGTCAGCCATTGCCGACAAAATGATCCGCCGCCACCCGCACGTGTTCGGCAATGCCAATGTCACCGACGCCGCCGCACAGACCGTGGCGTGGGAGAGCATGAAGGCCAAAGAGCGCAAAGGGTCAGGCACGCTCGACGGCGTCGCGCTCGGCCTCCCTGCCCTGATGCGCGCGCAAAAGCTGCAAAAGCGCGCCGCGCGCGTCGGTTTCGACTGGCCCGACAAAAGCGGCCCACGCGCGAAGATCGACGAGGAACTCGCCGAAGTCGAAGCCGCAACGCATGACGACGCCCGTGCCGAGGAAGTCGGCGACCTGCTCTTTGCGGTCGTCAACTATGCCCGGCACATGGGCATAGACGCAGAAACGGCGTTGCGACAGGCAAATGGGAAGTTTGAAAAGCGGTTTCGGGGGGTTGAGGCAATGTCAGACAAGCCGCTCTCGGAGCTTGATATCGATGCGCTTGAGGCACTGTGGGTGCGGGTCAAGGCGGGAGAATGAGTGAAGGCATCATTCAGAGCTTGTTTGATTCCCAATCCAGTTTTGTGATTTCACCCTGTCATTCCCGCGCAGGCGGGAATCCATTGCACATTCAGCTTGCGGGAAGTTTTGGCAAGCTGTCGGCAAATTTCCCCAAACGGCAAGTCCGTATGGATTCCCGATCGAGCCGGGAATGACGATAAGGAGGACACATGCGTCAGACTCCCATCATCTCGAGCATGACGGAGGGAACATAAGGCCGTGGCGTGATCGTGCGCCCCACGACTGCACCCGGGAGGATAGAAGCGTCTAGAGCGAGCGGATAAATGCGGTCCGGGTTCAGACGCCGACGATCTGCGGTCGCAGGCTGTAGAAAATGTAGAGCACTTCGGCTTTTTCAGCCTCTCCTATGCCCGCCGTTGCAAGCGCGTCCATCACATCGTCAACGACGGCCATGAACTCGGCATCGGATATGTTCATATGGCGATGCGCGTCGAGCATCTCCTTGCCTGCATAGACCGCCGGACCGCCCGACCCGGTTATGAAAAATTCAGCGGCCTTTTGTTTGACCGCAGGGATGTCGCTACCTGAAAAACGTGGAGCAACTATAGGATTTTTCAGATGATTATCGACAAGGTCAGAGGCGATGCGTTTGATACCGTCGCTGCCACCCAGTCGTTCGTACAAAGAGTCTGCCATTTCCCGTTCCCCTGTTTGCGGTCACGCCACAAGATTACGTCCGCTTCTGCCCATTATGTCCCTTTTAGCATGAAAGCCGAAATCAAAGTTATCGTCCGCATGCAGTCATGCGGCGTCATGCGAGGTCGCGGGAGCCTCTGCGCGCATGGCGTCGAAGCGGGCTTTGTCTTCGCGGCTGAGGCGGACCTGCATGGTTATGCGCTCCCCCGTCTGGCGGCGGGAAAGCACGAGGCCGTTATTTTCAAGCCAGGCCATGAGAGCGCCGTCGGCCATTGAGAGGTCGACGCTGTGGATATTGGCGTCGCGCAGCAATGTATCGGAGATGAGGTGACGCAGCGCATCCACCCCTTCCCCGCTGACCGCGGAAATGGCGATGCCGGTTTTGTCGCCTGCCAGTTGTGCGTTCAGCGCTTCGCGGGCGTCTGTATCCATCAGATCGATCTTGTTCAGCGCCTCGATCATCGGTTGCGCGCCGTCGGCTTCGCTGCCGATTTCAAGGCCAAGTTCGGCGAGCACGTCGAGAACGTCCCGGCGCTGCGCTTCGCTGTCGGGGTGTGCGATGTCGCGGACATGGATGACGAGGTCGGCCTCCAGCACCTCTTCAAGCGTGGCGCGGAACGCGGCGACGAGCATGGTCGGCAATTCCGAGACGAACCCCACAGTGTCCGACAAAATCGCCTTGTCGATACCTGGCAATTCAATGGCGCGCATGGTGGGGTCAAGCGTTGCAAACAGCAGGTCTTCGGCCATGACGTCAGCGCCGGTCAGGCGGTTGAAAAGCGTGGATTTTCCGGCATTGGTATAGCCGACGAGCGCGATCACCGGATAGGGTGCCTTTTTGCGGCGGCGGCGCTGCATCTCGCGCGTGCGGGTGACCTCTTTCAGCGCCGATTTCAGCTTGGCCATGCGCTCGCGAATAAGCCGCCTGTCGGTTTCGATCTGCGTCTCGCCCGGGCCGCCAAGAAAGCCGAATCCGCCGCGCTGGCGTTCAAGGTGCGTCCATGATCGCACGAGGCGGCTCGCCTGATAGGCAAGATGCGCAAGTTCGACCTGCAAACGGCCTTCGCTTGTCGCCGCGCGCTCGCCAAAGATTTCAAGGATGAGGCCGGTGCGATCAATGACCTTCAGCCCGGTATCGGTTTCAAGGTTACGCTGCTGCAGCGCACTGAGCGTGCCATCAACGACCAGAAGCTCCGCGTCATGCTCTGCGCCCATCGCCTTGATCGTCGCAACCTGCCCGGCGCCAAACAGGGTCGCCGGCTTTGGACTGCGCACGCGGATGATCGCCTTGTCGACGACGTGGAGCGCAATGGCGCTTGCCAGACTGACGGCCTCTTCAAGGCGTGCGTCAGGATCGCGCGCTGCCCGTCCCTTTTGCACGATGTCGGGCAGTACGATAATCGCAGGCGTACCAAAGCTGATACCGCGCACGTCATCATGCGCAGTAAAAGTCTGTTTTTTCTGCCTTTTACGCGGTGCCGCAGAGGCGTGACCGTCGTTGGTCAATCCTCTTCGCCATCCTTTTCCGCTTCGAACAACTGTACGGGATTGACCGGCATAACCGTCGAAATCGCGTGCTTGTAGACAAGCTGCGAATGTCCATCGCGTCGCAAGAGTACCGAAAAATTATCGAACCAGGTGATAACGCCTTGCAACTTCACGCCGTTGACGAGGAACATCGTAACGGGTGTTTTGCTCTTTCTGACGGCGTTCAGGAACACATCCTGAAGATTGTTGGCTTTGTCCGCCATGTCCCCTCGTTTCTTTACTGCTGCCCGATTGCCGTGGGCATCGCCATTATCAGAGTAGCATACACTCTACGTCAACCGCTTCTATCGACTGCAGCAGAAAAAAATCAATTATCTTCGATGTTTTCTTCATTTTCGTCAGGCTCGTTGAGGCCGAGCGCTTTCAATTTTCGGTGCAAAGCCGAGCGTTCCATACCGATAAAGACCGCCGTTCGCGAGATATTGCCCGAGAAACGGGAAATCTGGGCGCGCAAATATTCACGTTCGAACGAAGCGCGGGCTTCGCGCAAAGTTGTACCCATAATTGAACGCGCGGCCTGGTTCGGGATAAGTTTTGCGGATTCCGCCATGATTTCGGCAGGCAGCATGTCAGCCTCGATTCGCCCGATGCGATCCGACGGTGCCAAAATCAGTGTCCGCTCGATGACATTGCGAAGCTGGCGGATATTGCCCGGCCAGTCATAGGTTTGCAGCGCCGCCATAGCATCATCGCTGATGACCGGCGTCGATATCCGGCGTTCGGCCGATAATTTGGTGAGAAAAAAGTCGGCAAGATCGCGAATATCCTCGCGCCGTTCGTGCAGCGACGGCAAGCGAATCGGCACGACATTCAGGCGATAGAAAAGGTCTTCGCGGAACTTGCCTTGCGCGATTTCCTGAGCGAGGTCGCGCGAGGTTGCACTGACCACGCGGACATCGACCTTGACCTTGCGCGATCCGCCGACACGCTCGAAGACCTGCTCGGTCAATACACGCAGGATTTTTGCCTGTGTTGTCAGTGGCATATCGGCGACTTCATCCAGAAACAGCGTACCACCATGCGCCTGCTCGAAAAGTCCGATGCGAATGGGGTTGCCCTCATCTTCGCTGCCAAAAAGCTCCTCTTCAAAGCGATCAGGATGCAGCCTTGCCGCCGCAACGACGACAAAGGCCCCGTCCGAACGCGTCGACCACTGGTGCAGCAAACGCGCGGCGACCTCTTTGCCGCATCCCGGTGGCCCCTCGATCAGCACCCGGCTGCCGGTTGCCGCAACGCGCTTTAATGTCGACCGCACGGTGTTAAGCGCGCTTGACGCCCCGGTGAGATCGGCATCGATGCCGGCGCGTTCCTTCAGTTCTTCATTTTCACGCTTCAGCCGCTCGATTTCCGTGGCGCGCTGTACGGTCAGGATCAGTTGATCGGCCTTGAACGGCTTTTCGATAAAATCATAAGCGCCGCGCTTGATCGCCGCGACCGCCGTTTCAATATTGCCGTGGCCCGAAATGATAATGACCGGCAGGCTCGGATTGCGTTGCTTGACCTCTTCGAGCACCTCAAGCCCATCAAGGCGCGAACCCTGCAACCAGATGTCGAGTATCAACAGACTTGGCCAACGTTCGCTCATCGCGGCGAGCGCGCTGTCACTGTCGCCAGCGGTGCGGGTCTGATAGCCCTCGTCCTCAAGCACACCGGCGATCAGATCGCGAATATCGGCCTCGTCGTCGACAATCAGAATATCAAGTGCCACGCGTCTACTCCTGGCTTTCCACGGCAAGACCCGCGGATGCTTCTTCATTTTCATGGGAAAGACGTTCGCTCAACGCCTTTAAATCAAAGTCTATTTTTACCAACGTGCCGCCCGCCTCGCGATCCGACAGGCTCAGCAAGCCATCATGTTCCTCGACGATCTTCTTGACGATCGCGAGGCCAAGTCCGGTCCCGCGCGCCCGCGTCGTGACATAGGGTTCGGTCAGCCGTTCGCGCAGATTTGGCGGCAGGCCGGGGCCGTCATCTTCGATGGTCATGATCAGCCGGGCATCGTTCTTTGTACGGATGGAAAGCCGCACCTCGCCCGATCCGCCATCCTGCTCCTGCCGCGCGCTGACCGCTTCGGCAGCATTTTTCAGGAGATTGACGATGGCCTGCGAAATCTGCCGCCGGTCACAGACCATTTCAGGCAGTCCTTCGGGCACGTCGAGTTCGAAGTGGATGGCGCTGTGTGAAACTTCCTGAAGAAACATGGCCTGCCGTACGATATCGAGCACGGATTCAGAACGAAACACAGGCTTTGGCATGCGTGCGAAAGACGAAAACTCGTCAACCATCTGCCGCAGGTCGCCGACCTGACGAACGATGGTTTCGGTCAGGCTTTTGAACGTATCGGCATCCTGTTCCAGATGGTTGCCATAGCGGCGCTGGAGGCGCTCGGCCGAGAGCTGTATTGGCGTCAGCGGGTTTTTGATTTCGTGCGCGATGCGCCGCGCGACATCTGCCCACGCAGCACGGCGCTGGTCAGACAATTGCTGGCTGATGTCGTCAAAGGTCAGAACATAGCCGTGCCGCCCATCCGACACACTGCCCATGCGCACCATCAGCGTCTGGACATCGCTGCCACGCACGATGCGGACCTGACCGCTGGCATGACCGGCTTTGCGGGTTTCGACAAGCATATCGGCAAATTCGGGTACTTTTGTTTCGATCTGCTGTCCGATCAGTTCAGCTTCATCAAGTTCAAGCAATTCAGCCGCAGAATGGCTGGCGAGGCGGATATTGCCGTCTTCAGCGATCGAGATGACGCCTGCCGATACACTCGACAACACGGCTTCGGTGAATTGCCGACGCGCATCGAGCTGTTCGTTCGCCGAGACCAGCGCCCCCGTCTGCACCTGAAGCTGCCGCGTCATACGGTTGAAGGTCCGCGCAAGCGTGCCCAGCTCGTCAGGACTGCCGCGAACATTGACGCGCGCAGTCAAATCGCCCGCCCCTACCCGCTCTGCCGCAGCGGCCATGCGGCCAATCGGCGCGACGAGACGGTTGGCGAGCCATAGTGCCGAGAGGATTGCCGCCGCCAGAATCAACAAGGCCACGATGAAAAGCGCAAGGTTGAATTGCCATTGCAGGCTGCGCGAACGATCAAGCAATGCCGAATATTCCGAAAGCGCACTTTCCGCGCGCTGCGCCGACTGCAGCACGGCGGGATCGACTTTGCGGCTGACGTAAACATAGCGTTCGAGAATGGAATCAATGCGAACAATGGCTTCGACGCGATCAGACGCACTGGCAAGGACATTGGCCTGACCCGATCGCGCGCGCGCGATATCGCTGGCAAAGATGCGCTGGTCGAGTGGCAACGCCTCCATGTTGACCGATGCATAGACAAGATAGCCACCATCGCTTGGCGTGAAGACGCTGGCTTCGGTCAAATCACGGGCGGCGACCTGAAAGGCAAGACCTGCGGAAAAATCGGTCGAATCGATACCATATTCGCGGGCATATTCGTTGAGGTCACCGCCCATCGAATTGATGTCGGCGACAATGCGCTGTTTATTTTCTGCAACATAGGCCTGTGCGACCTGTTCGGCATTTTCAAGCACGGTCTGCGCACGATCGGAAAACCAGAATTGCGTACCGAACTGGAAGAGCAGAGAGGCGAAGATCACGACAAGCAGCGTCGGCACCGCTGCAATCATCGAAAACAAGGCCAGCAAGCGGACATGCATACGCGCGCGGGCGCGGCCCTGCTGACGGTTGACGCGATGCATGACAATCCGCCGACCGACAAGGACAAGCAAGCCCATGAGCGGAATGAGATTGGCAACCAGAACGACAGTACGGCCCGTCGGCGTGTTCATCGCCGGGAGCACTGCATCGGTCAGGATGAGATAGCTGAACGTTGCAACAATGGCGGTAACCGCAGCCAGTGCGATTTCAGGGCGCGGATAGACGCTGACACCTGAAACCCGACGCCCGAGGCGGCGCCATAAGCCCGTGCGCCTTGGCGCCGGTGTAGAAGCAGGATTGCTCGCCATATATGTGACAATCTAGACAGTTTATCTGTTGCCGCAATCACACAGTTGCAATGATGTGACTATTTTCGGAAGCGTAACAGTCTTATTCGCCCGAAAAACCTTCTGTGTAGCCCGGTTTCAATGCGCCAGCATCGATGCCGCGCTCGTTCAGTTTTTTTCTGAGCGTGTTCCGATTGATGCCCAACAGCTTCGCGGTGCGAATCTGATTGCCGCGCGCGGCGGTCAGACTCAGCATTAAAAGCGGCTTTTCCATTTCCGCCAGGATACGATCATAAAGACCGTCGGGCGGTAGATCGTCGCCAAACGTATCAAAATATCGGGCCAGATGCGTTTCGATCGCCGCTGCCAGCCCCTGTCCTGACGAGGGCGCGACTCCGTTTCCGAGCCGTTCGCTCCTTAAACCTTCGGCGACACTTGCCGCTGAGATGAATTCAGAGCGTTCAAGCGCGGCAAGGCGGCGCATGAGGTTTTCAAGCTCGCGGACGTTGCCGGGCCAATCATGTTCCTGCAGTTGCAAAATGGCCTCGGGGGCGATGGTTTTTGTCGGCAGCCCTTCTTTTTCGGCCATGCGCAGGAAATGGACGGCAAGTTCGGCAATATCCCCGGTACGGTTGCGCAAGGCCGGCATTTGCAGCGGCACGACGTTCAGCCGATAATAGAGGTCTTCACGAAACAGGCCGGCATCGATCAAACGACGCAAATCCTTGTTGGTTGCTGCGATGATACGACTGTCGGCCTTGATCGGACGCGTGCCGCCAACGGTGGTAAATTCACCCGATTGCAAAACCCGCAGCAGTCGCGTTTGCGCCTCCATCGGCATATCGCCGATTTCGTCGAGGAACAGCGTGCCACCACGGGCCTGTTCGAAGCGTCCAACAGCACGCGCAAGCGCGCCTGTAAACGCGCCCTTTTCATGACCGAACAGCTCTGATTCGATGAGTTCGCGCGGAATGGCAGCCATGTTGATGGCAACAAATGGCGCCGTCCGGCGTGGACCGAGATCATGGAGCGCGCGGGCCACAAGCTCTTTGCCCGTCCCCGATTCGCCCAGAATAAGAACGGTAAGGTCCGTGGGAACGACGCGGGCAATGGTCCGATAGACGTCCTGCATTGGCTGCGAACGACCGATGAGCGGGATATCGTCTGATTTGCTGTCGACCTTTGCCCCGCGAGATGTGGCATTTGCCTGATCGAGTGCAGACGCAACAACCCTTGACAGTTCATTGATATCAAAAGGTTTAGGAAGATATTCAAACGCACCGTTTTCAGTGGCTCTTACTGCAGTGGCGAGCGTGTTTTGCGCGCTGACGACGATGATGGGAAGGCCGGGACGCCGCGATAAAATGCGCGGCAAGGCATCAAGCCCATCAGCGTCAGGCAACGCAACATCAGTGATAACCGCATCGCCGACACCGCTTTCAATCAGTTGCCAAAGTCCCGCGACCGTGTCGGTGGTGCGCACTTCGTGGCCAGCGCGCAGCAAAGTCTGACGGATGACGGTGCGGATTGCCGCATCATCGTCGGCGACAATAATTGTCGCAGGTTGCAGCCGCTGATCGCTCATTTACCCGGCGCCATTGGCAATAAAACGCGAAACGTGGTGCGCTGTGGCGACATTTTGTGGTCATATTCGACCAGCCCTCCATGATCGCCGACAAGCTTTGCAACCATGGCGAGGCCCAATCCGGTGCCATAGGCCTTGCTGGTCACGAACGGGTCGAAAAGATGGTCGACAATATCTGCAGGTGCACCCGGTCCTTCATCGATCACACAAATTTCAATGGGTACGGAAATGCGCCGTGACGAACCGCCAACAGCAACTTTCAGGCCATGCCTGTATGAGCTTTTCAGGTAAATTTTCTGTTTTTTTCCTGTTACTTCCGAAGCATTTTTGATCAGGTTTATAAAAATTTGTATCAGTGCGTTACGATCGCCGAGCACGTCGGGCAATGAGGGATCGTAATCTTCTTCAAAGCGGATGTTCGCTGCAAAACCATGTTCGGCAAGTTTGCGGACATGGCCGAGAATAGAATGGATGTTCTGCGGCACAAGGTTGAGCGGACGTGTGTCGGTAAAATCTTCCATACTGTCGATAAGCGCGCTGATCCGATCGACTTCGTTACAGATAAGGTCGGTGAGTTCGGTATCGGCATCACTGGCGAGCAGCTGCGCTGCACCACGGATGCCCGAAAGCGGGTTTTTGATTTCATGCGCGAGCATCGCCGCGACACCGACAGCGGTTCGCGCCGCCATGATCTGTTCCCGGTTCCGATTGAGCATTGAAGCCGCCGCACGGCGCTGCACGGCAAGCGTCATCCAGCCCGGCATGTTGGTCAGTGGCGAGATCAGGATATCGGCAACAAAGCGTCGCCCTCCAATCAAGCCGATTTCAACATCATAGGCGGCAAAGTCGCCCTCGCCCTTGCGGGCATCGGCAAAAATGCCAAAAAGCGGGCTGTCGTTCGATACGACGCTCAACCATCCGCGTTCACGCAACGTGCCTTCGCTGAGGTTCAACAGGGCTTCGGCGGCGGGATTTGCCGAAGCGGGATTATCATTCTCGTCGATCAGAATGACGGGCACTGCAAGGCTCGACACAACGTCCAGGGGTTGGACTGGACGTGGCGGCGTTTCAATCGCCTTTGCCCCCAGTCTCACGCGGCGGCCTGCGCACGCCAGGGCGCGTAAAATTCGGCGAGCATGCGTTTGACCACCACAGGGTCACTTTGCTGATTGACGCTGTTCCTGAATTCGGCAGAGCCATGCAGGCCCTTTGTGTACCAGCCAATATGTTTGCGTGCGAGATTGACGCCAGTTTCGATGCCATAATGATCGAGCATCATGTCATAATGTTCGACGAGCAGGTGATACTGCGCCTCTATGACAGGCTCGGCGAGGTTCTCCCCGCCACAAAGATCCGCAATCACCTGCGCAACGAGCCACGGCTTGCCATAGGCGCCGCGTCCGATCATGACCCCGTCGGCACCCGACTGCTGGAGCGCGGCACGCGCGTCCTCGATTGAACAAATATCGCCGTTGACCACCACGGGTACGCCAACCGCGTCCTTGACGCTGCGTACAAACGCCCAGTCCGCCGTACCCTTGTAAAGCTGGCAGCGTGTGCGACCGTGAACGGTGATGAGCTTGACGCCGAGGTCTTCGGCAATCCGCGCAAGTTCGGGCGCATTCAAGCTGTGATGGTCCCAGCCCATACGCATTTTGAGCGTCACAGGCAGATTGACGGCCTTGACGGTCGCGTCAATCAGTGAGGCCGCCAGCTTCAGATCGCGCATCAACGCCGACCCGGCGTGGCCATTGACGATCTTTTTGACCGGGCAGCCCATATTGATGTCGATGATCGCCGCGCCGCGGTCGGCGTTGAGTTTGGCGGCATCGGCCATGATATGTGGGTCACATCCGGCAAGTTGCATGCTGACAGGTTCTTCAGACGCGTCCCAGGCGGCTTTCTGTAGCGATTGCCGGGTTTCGCGTACCATTGCCTGACTCGCGATCATTTCCGTGACGGTAAGACCCGCTCCGAAGCGCTTGACAATCTTGCGAAAAGGCAGGTCCGTCACACC
>JBFKAE010000011.1:0-36170 GCA_041621755.1 Sphingomonadaceae bacterium
CAGCGCGACCTGTTACCGCTTATCGAAGGGACGACGGTTGCGACCAAATATGGGCCGATGAAAACCGACCATATCCTGTTTATCGCCAGCGGGGCTTTTCATGTTTCGAAACCATCCGACCTGTTGCCTGAATTGCAGGGGCGTCTGCCGATCCGTGTCGAGCTGAAGGGCCTGACCGAAAAGGATTTCGTACACATTCTCACCGACACCGAAGCCTCGCTCATTAAACAATATGAGGCACTTATGGCGACCGAGGGTGTTATCCTGCAATTTCTGCCCGATGCCATTGGCGAGATCGCGAAAATCGCCGCCGACGTAAACGACCGTATCGAAAATATCGGTGCACGGCGGCTGCAGACTGTGCTCGAAAAGTTGCTCGAAGAGATCAGCTTCAACGCGTCGGAGCGGAGCGATCCTGATCCGCTGCGCATCGACGCGGACTATGTAAAGGAACAGCTCGCCGATATCGCCCGCGACAACGATCTGTCGAAATACATACTGTAGACCGTATCAGCCGCGCTTTTTACGGATGATGACGTACCACGCGCCACTGCCGCCGTGGCGCGGGTGCGCGCGGCGGGTGGCGGCGATGAAGGGCCGCAATCGGGGCGTGTCGAGCCATTGCGCAAAATTCGCTGCGATGACCCCGCGCGGGCGTTCGTCGCCATATTGCACGGGGCGGGACTTGCCGGTGATGACGAGCAGTGTGCGTATGTCATCGCGCCAGGCGCGCTCGATCGCATCGGCCAGCAGTGCATAGGCGGCATCGCGCGTGTGACCATGCAGATCAATGGTGCGCTCGGGATCGACCCTCCCTGTCCGTACGCGCCGGTCCCATGCGCCGTCGAGTGACGCCGTTTCAGCAGGCATAGTCTGCCGCCGGGATGAGACGTCGGGCGCTTCGACAGGTGTTTCGCGAATGCGTACGCGTGGCAGCGGACGCGCGCCGGGTGCCGGGCCTTTTTTGCCAAGGGGACGCACCGTTGCGGTGACGCGCTTCCACAGCGCATCGCCGCTGTCGGTTGGGTCTGTGGGTGGTTTAGTTGGCCGCCGCGACATTCTGCACCAGCCTGCGCGCGGCCGCATTGGGCAGGAGAATCCATGCCGCGCCTTCCGAGGACAAGCCGCCCGCTATGGCGCGTGCGCGTTCACCAGCGCCCCAGAACAAGTCGAAGCGGTTGGCGCCCTTGATCGCGCCACCTGTATCCTGCGTGACCATCAATTGCGCAAACGGCTTCATCGACTTGTCTTCGTCCGTGTAACGCGTTGATAACCAGACTGGCGCGCCAAGCGGTACGAAATTCGGATCGGCGGCAAGGCTGCGCTCGGGCGTCACGGGTGCCCCCATCGCGCCAAGCGGGCCTTCGCCGTTCAGTTCTTGGAAAAAGATATAGCTTTTGTTTTCATGCATCAGCTCGAGACCCTTTTCGGGGTTGGCGCGCAGCCAGCGCATGAGACCCTGCATCGAGGCTTCGCCGGGTGCGAGTGCGTTCATTTCGCGCAGGCGACGGCCAATGCCAACATATTCACGGCCATTCTGCCCGGCATAGCCGATGCGCATGACGCTGCCATCGGGCAGGCGCAAACGGCCTGAACCCTGGATATGCAGAAAAAACAGCTCAACCGGATCGGCAGCCCAGGCGATTTCAAGATTACGGTTCAAAAGCACGCCATTGTCGATATCGCGGCGTTCCCAATAGAGTGTGAAGGTGCCGTCTTTGTCGAGTCGCCCGGTCATCAGCTTGGTTTTGCCGGGGTTTTCGGGATCAGGCTGTTCAACGCGCACAAGATCGGCAGGCTTGCTGTAGATAGGCACCAGATAGTCCGACGAACGGGTCCGCGATCCGCGGATTTCGGGTTCGTAATAACCGGTAACAAATGCCTTGCCCTCGCCGATGCGGACGGGTGTGAAATTGCTTTCAAAAAACGCGCGTGGGTCGACTGTGGCCGGTACGAAGGTGCATGGCACTCTCCAGTCTTCCGGCGTGGTCAATCCGCTCTGGTCGCTGCGTTTCTGGACGGCGGCGCAGGATTTGCGAAAGGCGGCAAGCGCTGCGGCAAAATTATTAGTCTGCCAGCCGGGAATCTCGGCGAAGGTCGCGCGAACAGCGCCCAGCGCCGCAGCCGTCGGCGGTTTTTCAGCTTCGACAGGCGGTGGTGGTGGCGTTTCGAGGACGGGACGCGGCGCGCAGGCTGCGATGGCAACAAGCAGCAGGGCGGGGATGATGATGTGGCGCACGGCAAGCGGACTTCCAAAAGGGTTCAATAGCACCAGCTAGCGCATTTTAGCGGGCAAGAGAATCCGCTTTCGCCACGGTTCGTCCGGGAATCAGCGTTCTTCGTCGGTCGCGATCAACAACCAGTTGGGGTCCGGCGAGCGCAAGTGGCGGCTGAACGTCCAGATATTATGCGCCTGCACCGCATCGGACGTCGATCCGGCAACAACGTCACCATCCTTGTTGCGGGTCAGCGCAACCAGATCGGTGTCGAACCGCAATGTGATTTCGGCCATAGCGCCATTCAGACTGGCGGCGATAATTTCGGCGTGTTCGATGTCGACGATTCGATTGTCGAGTGTCAGCCCCTCTTCCTGGCGGGCTTCAATCGCGCCCGCGAATTGTTCGGCGATATCGTCGGAGACAAGATCGCGCAGCGCTTCGTTGTCGCCCTTCCAGAACGCCTCCAATATCATGCGGTAGGCGGCCTTGGCACCTTCGGTAAAGCGCGTCGGTTCAAAATCGAGATCAGCAGCGGCAATCGCGTTGAGCGATCTGCGAAGATCATCCGGCATGTCGGTCGGCAGGTCGAGCGGATGCAAGGACTGGGCGTCGCCGCTTGTTCCGGGCGTTTGCGCCTGTTCAGCCGGTGCGCGCCGTGGCAATTCGCCGACCGGCTCCTCGTGACCCGTGCGGCGACCGAGCACGCTGACAAGGCGAAGCGCGATAAAGCCCGCGAGCATCGCCAGAATGACGACCTCGATCAGCCAGTTGTCTTCACCCATACTCACACCTTCTAAGCCATTTCTGCAGCAGACTCGTTGCTGCAGTCCTCTTTGTAACAGGGCTGCGAAACGGCGTCCATGTCGTCGCGCGTATCAAACCAATCCCTTGCCTCTTAAGATAGGGCTGATTTTCGTCGCTGCAAGCGGTGTTGCGACCAAGCCCGCCCTTGCGCGGAAAAGGCGCGCCTGCTAGCGGGGCACGCGCGTTTCGAGATATGGCAAAGGTTTAGGACGGATACACATGGCAGATACGAACGAAAACGGCGGAAACGGTGCATTTCAGGATGCAAACGGCAATGACGAGCCGCCACAGGTCAACATCCTTGCGCAATATGTGAAGGATATGTCGTTCGAAAATCCGCACGCACCGCTTTCGCTTCAGCAGTCGGCAGGTCAGCCGCAGATCGACATCAACGTCAATGTCGGTGCGAAAAAGCAGGACGGCGCCGAGGGCATATTCGAGGTGGAACTCAAACTCGAAGCCAAAGCGACTCAGGGCGAAGGCGATGCCGCGAAGACCGCTTTTATCGCTGAATTGCTCTATGGCGGCGTTTTTGCGCTGAAAAATGTTCCCGAAGAACATCTTGAACTTTTTCTCGTGGTCGAAGCCCCGCGCCTGTTGTTCCCGTTTGCGCGCAAGATTCTTGCCGACGCGACCCGCGATGGCGGTTTTCCGCCATTGATGCTTGATCCGATCGACTTTGCGCAGCTCTATTTTGCGCGTCAGGCGCAAATGCAGGAGCAGGCGGGCGCATCCGGTGGAGCGGTTGGCAACGCCTAAACTTCGTCGGAGCTGGCGATGTCGCTGGTAAAAGCCGTCGGAACGATCGGTGGGCTGACGATGGTCAGCCGCGTTTTCGGCTTTGCACGCGACATGCTTTTGGCGCGCTTTCTTGGCGCGGGAACGGGCGCGGACGCGTTTTTTGTCGCTTTCAAACTGCCCAATATTTTTCGCCGCCTATTTGCCGAAGGCGCGTTTTCGGCGGCCTTTGTGCCGATGTTTTCAAAGGAATTGCACGGGGCAGGCGGTCTCGCCGCCGCGCAGAAATTCAGCCGCGATGTGCTGTCGGTTTTCCTGCCGGTGCTGTTTTTGTTCACCGCCTTGTTCGAAATTTTCATGCCCGGCATCGTCTGGCTTCTGGCGAGCGCCTATAGCGAAGTTCCCGGCAAGTTCGAGCTGACCGTCGAACTGACGCGAATCACCTTTCCGTATTTGCTTCTCGTCAGCCTCGTGTCGCTGCTCGCAGGCGTGCTGAATTCAATGTCGAAATTTGCGGCTGCGGCTGCAGCGCCGATTCTGCTGAATATCTGCCTGATCATTGCCGTGGTCAGCTTTGGCGGGACTGGCGAAGATCCGGACTTTATCACGGCACGCGCGCTCGGCGTGGCGGTTACCGTCGCAGGCCTGTTGCAATTCCTGTGGCTGCTTTATGCCGTGCGTCGTGCAGGCATGGCTCTGCGGCTCAGCCGCCCGCGCCTGACGCCACAGGTTAAACGACTGGGACGGATCATCCTGCCAGCCACCTTTGGCGCGGGCATTTATCAACTGAGCCAGATCATCGACACGTTTTTCGCAACGCGGCTGGAAGCCGGTTCGATGAGCTTCCTCAACTATGCCGATCGGCTGAACCAATTGCCGCTTGGCGTTATTGGCATTGCGCTGGGTACGGCGATCCTGCCTGCGCTCAGCCGTCTCATCGGGCGCAAGGATCAGGCAGGCGCTGCAAAATTGATGGGCACTGCGCTTGAACTTTCGATGCTGTTGACATTGCCTGCCGCGATTGCACTGGCTGTCTGTGCCGGGCCGCTCGTGACGGCGATTTTTGTTGGCGGAAAGTTTACTGCGGCCAATGCTGCGATTACTTCGAACGTTATGGCGGCATTGGTGCTTGGTCTGCCTGCCTATGTGCTGGTGAAGGTGTTTACACCGGCGTTTTTTGCACGCGGCGATACGCGAACGCCTGTGAAGACGGCGGTATCTGCGCTTGTTCTTAATGTCCTCATCATTCTTGCGATGATCGGTTCGCTTGGAATTATCGCCTTGCCTCTGGCGGCTGCGATCGCGGCATGGTTCAACTGTGCGTTGCTCTATACGATCCTGCATCGTCGCGATTATTTCAAAATATCGTCAAGCGTACTGATCCGTATCGTAAAGCAGTTGCTTGCAGCGCTTGCGATGGCTGCAGCACTCTGGTGGCTGAAGGACGCGCTCTCGGCAATGTTTGCGGGCGGTGTTTTTGACAGGATTTTGAGCATCGGTGCACTCGTTCTGGCAGGCGGTGTGGTCTATTTCAGTACAGTCTACGTCCTTGGCGGTTTTGAAACCGCGCAGCTTGGAAAATTGCGCCGCAAGGCGGATGGTTCTTGACCCTGCGCGCGCATCCCGCCAAACCCCGCGCGCTATGACAAAGAACCGCGTTTTTTCCGGCATCCAGCCAACTGGCAATCTGCACCTTGGGAATTATCTCGGGGCGATCCGCAACTGGGTCGATATGCAGGATGCCTATGACTGCATTTACTGTATCGTCGACATGCATGCGATCACGATGCGGCAGGAACCACAGACGCTGCGCAACGGCACGCGAGAAATGGCCGCCGCACTGCTTGCAAGCGGCGTTGACCCTGAAAAAGCCGTCCTTTTTAACCAAAGTCAGGTGCCGATGCATGCCGATCTGGCGTGGATCCTGATGTGCACGGCGCGCATGGGTTGGCTCGGTCGCATGACGCAGTTCAAGGAAAAATCAGGCAAGGACCGCGAAGGCGCGAGCGTCGGCCTCTATGCCTATCCTGTGCTGCAGGCAGCGGATATTCTTGGCTATAAAGCAACGCACGTGCCGGTCGGCGAGGACCAGAAACAGCATCTGGAACTGGCGCGCGACATCGCGCAAAAATTCAACACTGACTATGGCGTCGAACTGTTCCCATTGCCCGAACCCGTCATTCAAGGCCCGGCGACGCGCGTCATGAGCCTGCGTGACGGCAATGCCAAAATGTCGAAGTCCGACCCGTCGGAAATGAGCCGCATCCACATGACCGATGATGCCGATACGATCACGCGCAAGATCAAAAAGGCGAAAACCGATGCCGATCCGTTGCCCGGCGATGTAAAACTGCTCGACGCTCGGCCCGAGGCACGGAACCTTGTTGGCATGTATGCGGCGCTTTCGGGAACGTCGTCGCAGGCTGTTCTGGCAGATTATGAGGGCAAGGGCTTTGGCGCGTTCAAGCCTGCGCTGGCTGACCTCACGGTCAGCGTTCTTGCCCCGATTGGCGAACGATTTCGGCAGTTGAAGGCGGACAAGGCCTATATTGATAAGGTGCTGTCGGCAGGCGCGTCGCGCGCAAACGCGATTGCTGACCCCGTACTTGCAGAGGTGAAAAACACCGTCGGCTTCTTGCGCGCGCGCTGAGCCGCGCCCATGTTGGGGTCAAATTCAGCATATATTCAGGCTGAATCTGCGATAGTGTAGCGTTGAGGGCGTGCACCATTCCCAAAAAGGGTGAGTCGTTATGATTATCCGGACGTTTCTTTCGCTAGCCTTGCTTGCCGCCGTTGCCGCGTGCGCGACACCCTTTACCGCGAACGTGGCACGGTTCCAGCAACTGCCCGCACCAACGGGAGAGAGTTTCACCATCGAATCAAAAGACCCGACACGCGCAGGCAGCCTCGAATTTGCGCAATACGCTTCTTATGTTGAAAACGAACTCACCAGCCAGGGCTATACGAAGGCTGCATCTGCCGACGCTGCCACGATGATCGTTAAGCTCGACTACGGCGTTTCAGAAGGCCGCGAAAAAGTCGCGACGCGCCCGTCCACGTTTGGCGGCCACTATTACGGTCCCTATTTCAGCCCCTATTACGGGCACGGATATTATCCCTACCGTTATTGGCGCCCATCATACGCCTGGGGCCATTATGGCGGCTATTACGACCCGTTCTGGGGGCCGGGTTGGGGCTATGACGAGGTTTACAGCTACACCGTCTATCGGTCGTATCTCGACATGGACATCGTCCGCACAAAGAGCGGTGAGCCGGTATTTGAGGGTCGCGCCGAGACGAATTCGCGTTCCGATGACCTGACGCAGCTGGTTCCGAATCTTGTCGAAGCGATGTTTACGGGCTTTCCGGGAACCTCGGGGGAGACTGTTCGCGTCAAGCTCGATCCGAAGAAAAAAGGTTAATCCGACCCGAACACTAACGCTGGGGGTTTCCCCCGTGCCATCTCTGGCGCTAAGACTGGCGTCGTGATCAAATTTGATGATATCCGCCGCAAGCTGACCGCACGCGCGCTCGAAGGGCAATCCGTCGAAGCGCAGCGCGGTTTCTGGGCGCGTCTGGTGCATTTGCCGCGCTGGATTCATCTGATTCTCGGTTTTGTTGTGTTTGCGCTGCTCTATTGGGGGATGCTCGGCACGATCCTGTCGGATATCAAGGCGGACCTGACGCTGCGCCCTGATGCCGAACTGCTGCCGGTTGGCGGCAGTGTCGCGGTCGGAACGGCGGCGATGCTGATTGATCGCGCCGTCAACGACAAGGGGTGGACGCCCAATAACGGGTTCTGGCGACCGACAGCTCTGCTCGAAGACATGCCCGCTTTCCAGCGTGGCCAACGGGACGTCATCCTGACATTCGTGGCGGCGATGGCGAAGGGTGGCGAGGGTGATCCGCTGCTTGCCGAAGCCCGCGACGGGTTGTCGACGCCGCCCGACCGGTCGTGGCTGCACGGCGAATTTCCGTTTATCGGCGGATCGGCGGAGTCGCGCTATAATGATGCGGTTGATGCGTTGAAAGATTACAATCTTGCATTGGCCGATGACGGGCTTGAACGACCGCTGCGCGGCGCGGAATTGCAGCGTCTGATTGCTGCAATCGACCAGTCCTTGTCCACAGAAGCGCTGGCCGTCGATCGCATGGTTGACGAGAAAGCGCCGCCTGAAGAGGGGGTCGACGCGAAATTTCAGGAGGCGCGCGGCGCAGCCTATGCCGCGACGATGCTGCTGCGCGGGCTGCGTGATGATTATGGCGAGATGCTGACCGCGCGGGGGCTTGGGTCGACCTTTGCCGAAGCGACTGAAACGCTCGATATGCTGGCCAAGACCGATCCGTTTTCGATCGGGCGTGAGGAGCTTGTCGAGCAAGGGTATTTTCTGTTGCGCGCGCGTGCGTCGCTGCGGACAATTGCATCGGGACTCGCAGGATGACGGATACGCTCGAAACAAAAGCCAGTGGCAGTTATCTGGTGATCGTCGACGACACTTCGGAATCGCGCTCTGCTTTGCGCTATGCGGCACTCCGGGCAAAAGCAGTGAACGGGAACATCATGCTGCTTCATGTCATACCCGAAGCGGAGTTTCTGCAATGGGGCAATGTGCAGGACATGATTGCGGCCGAAGCGCAGGAAGCCGCGCAAGCGTTGCTCAATCGCATTTCGGACGAAGTCATGGAAATTACAGGCCTGCGTCCGGCAGTTGCGATCCGGCAGGGCAAGGTGACCGAAGAGGTGACGAAAGCGATCCAGGAAGACGGCAACATCAATGCGCTCGTGCTCGGTGCGGCTGCAAAAGGGGCGCCGGGGCCGCTCGTTTCACATTTTTCGGGCGAGCGCGTCGGTGAATTGCCCTGTGTCGTTGTCATCGTGCCGGGCAGCCTTGACAATGCGGCAATCGATCGGCTGACTTGATATTGAGGTTGCGGCGCGCCACATCGGCGTTAGGAACGCGCACAAAACCTCTGGAGACGAGACCATCATGTTTATCGAAACACAGGCGACACCAAATCCGGCGACTGTGAAATTTCTTCCCGGTCGCGCCGTCATGGCAGAGGGTACGGTCGATTTTGAAACACCTGAGGCCGGTGAAGCCTCGCCGCTTGCAAGCGCGCTTTTTGCGCTCGGGGATGTTGCCGGTGTATTTTTCGGCAGCGACTTCGTGTCGGTAACGCGTGCGCCCGGTGGCATGGAATGGCACGAACTGAAACCTGTCGTGCTAGGCGTGATTGTTGATCATTTTGCAAGTGGCGCGCCGCTGATGAATGCCGATGCTGCGACCGGCAGCTCACCTGTAATCGATGACGCACCCGAAGATGCCGAGATTGTCGCGCAAATCGAAGAGCTTCTCGATAGCCGTATCCGGCCTGCCGTTGCCGGCGATGGCGGTGACATTGTCTATCGCGGGTTTCGCGAAGGCATTGTCTATCTGCAAATGCAGGGTGCGTGCTCGGGTTGCCCGTCATCGACGGCGACGCTGAAAAACGGCATTGAAAATCTGCTTAAATATTACGTACCGGAAGTTCAGGAAGTCCGGGCTGTCTGAACGCCAATCCATATATAAACAGGGGGAAACATGTCTGACCACTTGCTGAGTGATCGCGATCTCGATCTGATCTTCAGAACCGCGCGCACGCATAATGACTGGGCCGATACGCCGGTGTCCGACGTCCAGTTGCAGGCGATTTACGACCTGATGCGCATGGGGCCGACCTCTGCCAATTGTTCGCCAGCGCGGCTGGTCTTTACGAAAAGCGAAGAGTCGCGGGCCAAGCTTGCCGATTGTGTGTCAGAGGGGAATCGCGGCAAGGTGCTGCAGGCGCCGGTGACCGTGATCATTGGCATGGATATGAAATTCTATGACAAGCTGCCACAATTGTTTCCCCATGCAGACGCCAAAAGCTGGTTTACGGGCAGTGATGAACTTGCCCGTGAAACGGCCTTCCGCAATTCCTCGTTGCAGGGCGCTTATCTGATGATGGCGGCCCGCGCGATCGGACTGAACTGTGGGCCGATGTCGGGCTTTGACAAGGCGCAGGTGGATGCGGCGTTTTTTGCAGGAACCAGCATTGAGACCAATTTCATTTGTGCACTGGGGTATGGCACAGATGTAAACCTGTTCCCGCGTTCGCCACGCCTCAGTTTTGAGGAAGCTGCGACAATCGCCTGATGCTGCTGGCGATTGAGACAGGTTACGAGGCATGTTCGGCGGCCCTGATCGATGGGGGCCGCTGCACGGCTTTCCGGCACGAACTTATCGGGCGCGGTCATGTCGAGCGGTTGGTTCCACTGATAGGCGAACTGCTGGAAAACGGCGTGAAACCCGGTGCGGTCTGCGTTGATGTGGGGCCGGGTAGCTTTACGGGCTTGCGCGTTGGCATCGCCGCTGCGCGTGGTTTAGCGCTTGCGTGGGGTGTGCCTGTCCACGGGTTCAGCTCGCTTGTTCTGATTGCCGCTGCGGCATTTGCAAAAGCACCAGCGAGCCGCACTGTGACGAGCGTGATGGAAGCCGGGCGTGGAGAGGTCTACGTCCAGACGTTTACTCCGGATCTCCAATCGCTCGCGGCGCCGGCAGCGTATAGCCCGCCCGAGGCCGCAAAACTGCCGCACGATGTCCTGGCCGGAACCGGCGTACCCCGGTTGTCGGCACTGCTTGGCGACGTGCCGGTGGTTGACAGCGCGCCGCCCAATGCTGCCGATGTTCGCCTTTTGCCTGCTTGCTTTCGTGATCTTGGCCTGTCGCCCATCTATGTTCGTGCGCCCGATGCGAAAGTGCCTGCCGTATGACCATCTTTCGGGCAGGCACAATATCAGATGTCGCGGCCATGACGAAAATCATGACGCAGGCATTTGACGCGCGCTATGGCGAAGGCTGGAGCAACGCGCAATTGCTGGGCACGATGCTGTTGCCCGGTTGCTGGTCCGAGCTTGCGATTGATGATGGTGAACCTGTCGGCTTTTCCCTGTTGCGCGCTGCCGCGGACGAAGCCGAGCTCTTGCTTGTCGGCGTGCTGCCGACCTCCAGGCGACGCGGAATTGGCAGTGAATTCATCAGGCGCGCTGCGCAAAATGCGCGCGATCGCGGCGCAACACGCATGTATCTTGAGGTCAGATCCGGCAATAACAGTGCGGTAACATTGTACACATCCACAGGGTTTGAACCGGCCGGACACCGTAAATCCTATTATCAGGGTCAGAATGGTGACAGTTTTGATGCCATTACTATGGCCAGAACTCTTTGAGCTGACAATAATGTTTCTCAATAAAACGACTTGCGATTTGTAATCGAAAAGCACATAGACGCACGGCGTACTGTATAGTTGTAAAAGGAGGTTCACACGTGAGTGAACAAGATGGATCAAATGAAGAATTTCTCGCACTGACGGCGGATATTGTTTCGTCGCATGTATCGAACAATGTTGTTGCAGTCTCTGATTTGCCAGTGCTGATCGAGAATGTATATGCTGCCATTTCAAGACTCGGCTCAGACGTCGAAGCGGCGAAAGAAAAGCAGGAGCCTGCAGTTTCGGTGCGGGCGTCTATCAAGCCGGATTATGTTGTTTGTCTTGAAGACGGCAAGAAGCTGAAGATGCTGAAACGTCACTTGATGACACATTACGGCATGACACCTGATGAATATCGCGCAAAGTGGAACCTGCCTGCCGATTATCCGATGGTTGCGCCAAATTATGCCAAGCAGCGCCGTGACCTTGCCATGAAGATTGGTCTCGGGCGTAAAAAAGGCTCGCGCAAGCGGAAATAGAATGTTTTATGGTTTTGAGGTGCACGGGGACGCGCGGGCTTGCCGCCGCGGGTCCGTGCACCTAAAATCCGTTTAACTGAAACCTCTGACCGGCAGCGCGATAGCATGACCCACAAGATTGATATCGAGGCAGTGTGCGCGGAGCGCGGCTTGCGCATTACCGAACAGCGCCGTGTTATCGCGCGTGTTTTGTCTGACGCTGAAGACCACCCCGATGTTGAAGAATTGCATCGGCGTTCCTCGGCAATCGATCCGGGGATATCGATCGCGACGGTCTATCGCACAGTACGCCTGTTCGAGGATGCCGGTATATTGGAGCGGCACGATTTTCGTGATGGACGATCGCGCTACGAACCGACGCCCGATGAACATCACGATCATTTGATCGACGTTGAAACCGGCACGGTTGTCGAGTTTCACGATGATGATCTTGAAGAATTGCAGCGCAAGATCGCCGCAAAGCTGGGATTTGATCTGGTCGATCACCGCATGGAACTCTATGGCCGCCGAAAGACACAAGCCAAGTGAGTCCGACCGCGTGACCCGTAAAACCTATTTCGTAAAAACCTATGGCTGTCAGATGAATGTCTATGACAGCGAGCGCATGGGCGATGTCCTTGAAGCCGACGGCTTTGCCAGCGTGGAAGCGCCCGATGCTGCCGATGTCGTCATTCTCAACACATGCCATATCCGCGAAAAGGCCAGCGAGAAAATGTACTCGGATATCGGCCGGTTGAAACGTCGCGACGGGCCGCAACCTGTTATCGCGGTTGCCGGGTGTGTTGCGCAGGCTGAGGGCGAGGAAATCGTCCGGCGCGCCCCTGCCGTCAGTGTCGTCGTTGGACCGCAAGCCTATCACCGGCTGCCCGACATGATCGCCCGCGCGGCGCAAAAGCCTGTCGATGTCGATCTCTCGGCGCTCGATAAATTCAAGGCGCTCGGCGGCAAACGCCGCGCCAATCCGTCGTCTTTCCTGACCATTCAGGAAGGCTGCGACAAATTCTGTACCTATTGTGTCGTTCCCTATACGCGCGGCGCGGAAGTGTCGCGCCTTGCGGCAACTATACTTGAAGAAGCGCGGCGGCTGGCTTCTGACGGTGCGCGCGAAATTGTCCTGCTCGGGCAAAATGTGAACGCCTACCGTGATGAAAACGGTGTTGGCTTTGCCGACCTTATTCGCAGTGTTGCGGGCATTTCGGGTATCGAACGGGTGCGCTACACGACGAGCCATCCGGCCGATATGGATGACAGTTTGATCGCGGCGCATGGCGAACTTGATGCCTTGATGCCCTATATGCATTTGCCTGTGCAGTCGGGGTCTGACCGTATATTAAAGGCTATGAACCGCTCGCATACAGCCGCATCCTATCTTGAAACGATTGACAAATTGCGGGCTGCCCGACCCGACATCGCCATTTCGGGGGATTTTATCGTCGGTTTTCCGGGCGAGACGGATGGTGATTTTGAAGAAACTTTGCGCATTGTCGAACAGGTGAATTATGCGCAGGCCTATTCGTTCAAATATTCTCCGCGACCCGGTACACCCGCTGCGGATATGGAGGGTCAGATTTCCGAAGAGATCAAGGACGAACGCTTGCAGCGACTGCAGGCGGTGCTGAACGCGCAGCAATTGGCGTTCAACGGCAAAAGCGTCGGCACATTTGTCGACATATTGCTTGAGCGGTCGGGCAAGCGAGCGGGTCAGTTGATCGGCAGGACGCCTTGGCTGCAGTCGGTGCACATTGATGCGGCAGGCGCTGCAATCGGGGATATCGTGCGTGTGAAGATTGTCAGTGCCGGGCCGAGAAGTCTGCGCGGCGAACGTCAACTTGCGGCAGCGGCATAAAGCGCGTGGCCAAAAAAACGGCAACGCCGCCAAGCCCCCCTGCAGCCGATGCGCGCGTCCGGCTCGAGATTGATTTTGAACAGCCCGAATTGCTCGGCGCGCTGTTCGGGCAGTATGATCAGAACCTGATTGCCATCGAAAACAGGCTCGGCGTCTATATTGCCGCGCGCGGCAACCGACTGTCGATAGAAGGCGAGGCCAGTGCAGCCGCGCGTGCGCGTGATGTTCTGACCGGTCTTTATAAAAGGCTGGAACAAGGCCAGATCATCGATGCTGGCGATGTCGAAGGCGCGCTTGCCTTTTCGCAGGAACCTTCGCTTGAAGGTCTGGTGCGTGCCGGCAATAGCGAACCCACGCCGATTGTTATCCGGACCCGGCGCAAGACGATCGTACCGCGGACGCCGACGCAGCTCACTTATATGCAGGAACTGGCGTCGAAGGACATGATCTTTGCGCTTGGACCGGCTGGAACCGGCAAGACATATGTTGCGGTCGCACAAGCGGTCAGCCAGCTGATTGCCGGATCGGTCGACCGCTTGATCCTGTCGCGGCCAGCGGTCGAGGCTGGTGAGCGACTTGGCTTTTTGCCCGGCGATCTTCGCGAAAAAGTCGATCCATATCTGCGCCCGCTCTATGATGCGCTATACGATATGCTGCCATCCGAACAGGTCGAGCGGCGGATTGCGTCGGGCGAAATCGAAATTGCCCCACTCGCATTCATGCGTGGGCGCACGCTGTCCAACGCTTTTGTCATTCTCGACGAGGCGCAGAACACGACGCCCGAACAGATGAAAATGTTTCTGACACGCTTTGGTCAGGGCAGTCGCATGGTGATTTGCGGCGACCCCAAGCAGATTGATTTGCCGCCGCCTGGCCGCTCGGGGCTGCACGATGCGACAGAGCGCCTCGAAGGCATTGACGGGCTTGCGATTGTCCGATTCGGCGCCCGCGACGTCGTCCGCCATCCGATTGTCGGGCGCATTGTCGAGGCTTATGAGGGGCCTGATGCTTGACGTGACGGCGAACGTCGCGAGTGGTCAATGGGCGCCAGATGTGGACTGGCAGGCGCTGTCGGAAATTGCGTGCGGTGCAGCGATACTTGAAACACCCTATGGCGAACTTTCGCGTGCTCCGTTCCCGTGCGAGATCGCCATCCGACTCACCGATAATGAAGATGTGCAGGCGTTGAATGCGCAGTATCGCGGCAAGGACAAGGCCACGAACGTTTTATCGTTTCCGATGCTGTCGTGCGATCAGTTGACGGCTCTTTCGGCGGGGCCGGACGCGGATATATTGCTCGGTGACATCGTGCTTGCCGACGATGTTGTTGCAAAGGAAGCGACCGAAAAGGCGATTGCGGTTACTGCCCATGTGTCACATCTGATTGTCCACGGGCTTTTGCATCTGCTAGGCTATGACCATGAAACCGACCATGATGCAGACCAGATGGAAAACATCGAACGGGCGGCGCTTGCGCGGATCGGTATATCCGATCCTTATGCAAGTCTTGAGGACTGATACAACACAGCGATGAGTGAGCCTTCCAGTAGCAGCGATCAACCGTTTCGCCCGGTCATGCGGGCGCTGAAGAATCTGGTATTTGGCCGGGCGGGCGATGCGACATTGCGCGAAAGTATCGAAGAGGCGCTGGAAGACCATGCCGACGATGCCCCCGATGATGACGATCTGTCCGAAACCGAGCGTCTCATGCTCCGCAATCTGCTTGATTTTGGCGAGCGGCGCGTTGGTGCGATCATGGTGCCGCGTGGTGATATTATCGCTTTCGACGTCGACGAAAATTTTGCCGCGCTGATAGAGGCCTTTTCCGAAGCCGGTCACAGCCGTTTGCCGGTGTTTCGCGAATCGCTCGACGATGTCATCGGCATGATACACATCAAGGACGTCTATGCGGCGATCGTCAACGAGGGTCGATCATCGACGATTGACCCCGAAACATTGTTGCGCCCGGTGCTGTTTGTGCCGCCGTCGATGCGGGTTCTCGACCTGCTCGCGCGGATGCGGCAGGGCCGGACGCATATGGCGATCGTCATCGATGAATATGGCGGCAGTGACGGACTGGTCACGATCGAGGATATCGTCGAGGAGATCGTCGGCGATATCGAAGACGAGCATGACGAGGAAGAGGCCGAGAGCCTGACTCCGCTTCCCAATGGTGGCTTCGAAGTGGACGCCCGGCTGGAGATCGAAGCGTTCGAGGCGGCGCTGGGCGTGCCGCTCGCCGGTGCTGCTGACGGTGATATCGATACGGTGGGTGGACTGATTTTTATGCTTGCCGGACGTGTGCCAGCCGTCGGCGAACGGATATTGCATCCCGCTGGATGGGAATTTGAAATTGTTGCCGCTGACGAGCGCAAGATCGATCGCATCCGCGCTTTTGCTGTATCGCATCCCAAAAAATCGGCCAAGGCGCGGTGACACCGGAGCTATTGCTGCGTCGTAAACGGCTGATGCTCGCTTTTGCTTTCGGGGCGATCAGCAGCCTTGGATTTGCGCCGTGGGATATCTGGCCGCTGATGCTTGTCGGGCTTGCCGGGTTGATGTGGCTGACAGTGCAACCCGCTACGCTGCGTCAGGCCCTGATGACAGGCTGGACGTTCGGGTTTGGGCATTTCCTCGTTGGAATGTACTGGCTGGCGCAGGCGTTTCAGTATCAAAGCGACCTGCCGGTCTGGAGTGGCTGGATTGCGGTGGTTCTGCTGGCGGTGTATTTGGCGCTCTATCCCGCATTTGTCGTTATGGCAGCACGCGGCTTTGCAGCTTCACCCACTGCGCTCGTATTTGCCTTTAGTGCTTTCTGGATGTTGAGCGAGTGGCTGCGCGGCATATTTTTTTCCGGTTTTCCGTGGAATCCCGTCGGCGCTGCCGCGCTGGAGATGCCCGGGCTGGCGCAGATGGCTGCCGTCATTGGCGCATTTGGCCTGTCAGGACTCGTATGCCTGTTCGCGGGTGGGTTGTGGCTGCTCATATCGAAATCGACGCAGCTGCGGGGCATTGCTGTGCTTGGTATCGTTGCGCTTGCTGCAACGGGTGGCTTTATCGCCGCGCTTGGCACTTCGCCGGTTTCAAGTGTGCGGCTTAATATCGTGCAGGCCAATATCGGTCAGGACGAGAAGTGGTCGGATGACGGCGTCGCGCATGCCATTGATACCTATATGACATTATCGCCAGCACCGTTTGCAGGGCCACGTTTGCTGATCTGGCCCGAAGCGGCCATACCGGATTTGCTCGACGAAATGCCACGTGCACGCGCCATGATCGCCACTCGTCTTGGGCGCGATGATCTGTTGCTGCTAGGGGCGCTAAAGGCCATACGCGACGAAGATGGTGCAGCGATTGCCGCGCGCAACAGCCTGTTCGTGCTCGACCCGAATGGAGATATCGTGGCGCGTTATGACAAGAAGCATCTGGTGCCATTTGGCGAATTTCTGCCAATGCGTACCTTGCTGGAGGCCATTGGCCTGGCGCGTCTGGCGCCCGGGGCGCTCGATTTCTGGCCGGGTCCGGGCGCACGCACCTTACCTCTCGCCGGCCATTCTCCGGTCGGACCGTTGATTTGCTACGAGGTCATTTTCGGCGGCGAGGTGGTTGACGGGGCAGATCGTCCGAACTGGTTGCTCAATATTTCAAACGACGCATGGTTCGCTGGCGCAGGCGCGCACATGCATCTGGCGCAGGCGCGGTTGCGGGCAATCGAAGAGGGGCTGCCTATGGCGCGCTCGACGCCAACCGGGATCAGCGCGGTAATCGATCCGCGCGGTCGGGTTACAGCCTCGCTGCCACGTGGCGCTGCCGGTGTGCTTGATGCGCGCCTGCCCGAACCGCTTGGTGCGACGATTTTTGCGCGCGGGGGACTTTGGACAAGCTTGCTTTTTTGCGCGCTGCTGCTCGGGATCGCGATTGGAATATACCGAAGTATGATTCGCGGCTGATCCCCTTTTAAACGCTGCGCTTTGCAGGCAAGCACTGGATTATGTGCGCAAACTGGCCGTTAAATAGATATAAGAGATTCTTTATATAAGCTTGCACGACAAGCGTCGGGCGGCTAGACACCGGGCGCATTCTATTCATGTCGGGATCCTATCTTATGACGCGCAGCAACTATCTCTTTACCTCTGAAAGTGTTTCGGAGGGGCATCCCGACAAGGTCTCCGACCAGATTTCGGACGCCATTGTGGATCTTTACATCGGCAAGGACCCAGAGGCGCGTGTGGCTTGCGAAACGCTGGTGACGACCAACCGGATTGTGCTTGCAGGCGAAGTGCGCTCTGCGGTCGACGTCACAGCGGACGAAATCGAGGACGCCGCCCGGCAAACCATCCGGCGCATTGGCTATGAACAGGACGGCTTCCACTGGCAAACGGCTGACTTTGCCAACCACTTGCACGAACAATCGGCGCACATCGCACAGGGCGTCGACGCCAGCGGCAACAAGGACGAAGGTGCTGGCGATCAGGGCATCATGTTTGGCTATGCCTGCGATGAAACCCCCGATCTGATGCCCGCGACACTGCATTATTCACACCGCATCCTTGAACGTATGGCAGCGGACCGACATGGGAAGGTCGTCAATTTCCTTGAACCCGATTCCAAAAGCCAGGTGACGCTGGCTTATGAGAACGAACGCCCGGTTCGCGCCGAGAAGTTGGTCGTTTCCACACAGCATGTACGCGGTACCGATCAGGATGCGCTGCGTGATTATGTGAAGGGTGTTTTTGCCGATGTGCTTCCCGATGGCTGGCTTCCGGACGATGAAGATATTTTCGTCAATCCGACGGGTCTCTTTGAAATAGGCGGACCCGACGGGGATGCGGGACTGACCGGCCGCAAGATCATCGTTGATACATATGGCGGGGCAAGTCCGCATGGCGGCGGCGCTTTTTCGGGCAAGGATCCGACAAAGGTCGACCGGTCGGCGGCCTATATCACGCGCTATATGGCCAAGAACATTGTGGCCGCGGGCCTTGCCAAACGCTGCACGATCCAGTTGAGCTATGCGATTGGCGTGTCAAAGCCTTTGTCGCTGCACGTCGATCTGCACCGCACCGGCGCTGTTGATGAAGCCCGGCTTGAAGCCATTCTGCCCCAGCTTGTCGATCTGACGCCGCGCGGTATTCGCCAGACGCTTCAGCTCAACAAGCCGATCTATTTGCCGACCGCGGCTTATGGTCATTTCGGGCGCAAGGCCGAAGGCGATTTCTTTACGTGGGAAAAAACCGACCTCGTCGACGCGTTGAAATCTGCAATCTGACGCGCGTACAACGCTAATATGCGCGATATGTCCAACACGGAAATCCGGCGGCGCCAGCTACATGGCCGGCGTCACGGCCATGCCCTGCGTCGCGCGCAAGCTGCGCTTGTCGAGGATTTGCTGCCGAAACTGTCATTACCCGAAGCGGGAGAGTTGTCGTCGCATGAGCTGTTCGGCGACGCGCGGCCGCTTTGGCTCGAGATCGGTTTTGGCAAGGGCGAACATCTTGGCTGGCAGGCGGCCGAAAATCCAGACGTCGGATTCATCGGCTGCGAACCGTTTATAAATGGCATAGTCGGGGCACTTGCCGAGGTGCGCGACCGTGGACTTTCGAACGTGCTGCTGCACATGGATGATGCGCGTGACGTGCTTGATCGTTTGCCTGACGCCAGCGTTTCGCGCATTTTCCTGCTGCATCCCGACCCGTGGCCAAAGGCCCGTCATGCGCGGCGGCGTTTCATAAATCCCGAACCCCTTGACCAGATCGCGCGGGTGCTGAAGCCGGGCGGCGAATTCCGGCTTGGCACCGATGACCCGACCTATTGCCGCTGGTCGATGATGATCATGAACGCGCGCGAGGATTTCGAGTGGACGGCACGCTCGGCCGATGATTTCCTCGTCCGCCCCGACGACTGGCCGCAAACGCGTTACGAAGCCAAGGCGCGCAAGGCGGGTCGCGAGGTCTGGTATTTCCAGTATCGACGGCGGTAGGCATTGGCAGGATATATCGGGATGTAATTTCCGCGACCCTTTTGGATTGGTGGATTGGCCGATGGCGCGTTGCTGAATTGATCATCTGGCGGATTGATGGGGTCGCGGAAATTACATCCCGATATATCCGTACGAAGGGCTGGAATGCAGATGATTGGGCGACGCGCAAACGAGAATATGGTGGCGTGTGTGATCTGTGCAGCGCAGCGCCACCGGCGGCACGTGCAACTTACGCCAGCATGTGACCCGACATTGTGATTATAAGAAACGGCGCGCGCCCTGACCTCCAGTTTCCGTCGCTTCCCTGACCATCATCATCACACCAGTTAACATGGCCGCAAACACTTCCGTCGATATGCCTGAGTGGGTCGCGCGTGGCGACTTGCAGGCGTTGCGTGATGCAGAGAGGGTAATTTGAGAACCGGCCCCCTTTGCTCGTGAAATAGGCTAATCTCAAGCAGATCGTCTACGTTTTGTCTCTCCAGAATGCGGCCCCTTCGTCCTATGACTATATGGAAAACACCGAATTTGCCGACAGTTATGGCAAGCTTCACCTGCAGCGCCCTGTGGATATGGTGGGCCTCACGGACGCGCGCTTTCAGTCGAATGAGCAGGCGGCAATGGAAAGGCGTGGCTTCCACGCTTACGCTTGCCTGAATTCCATCCATCTCCCCCGCGCGGAACAAGTGCAGTCTTATCCTGCCTATGAGGAGGTGACTGTCGAAAACAGCCTCAGAACGCTTCGCAGGTGGGACCCCGACAGCTTCGCCAACGCGACGTTCTTCTCCAGGAAGTGCTATGTCTTTCACGGAGTGGAGGTGCCTGAGGGGGAAATGTGGAGCAAATCTATCCAAGTGCAGTCCACGTTGCTGCCACATGTCGTGCTCGACCATATCCACGAATTCATTGCGTCCGCTGGACGTGCGAGGGCTTAGATCGACACCAATGGCAGAGATGGTGGAGACGGAGTGGCAGGATCGGTCGCCTCTCTTCATAGTTTGATTGCAATCTGAAAATTTTTCTCGACTGCTGCATTGATTGTGACGTTTCATGAATAATGGCCCGCATGGGGATGCAGTGCATGGCACCGGCGGCACATGTGAATTTATGCAGGCACGTGATCCAGCCCGGTGATGATATAAGCCAGAGGTTTCGCACGCACTGCGATTTTTCATCGTTATCGCCTCTGTCATCACACCCGCCAACCCTGTTCACACACCATATCAACATGGCTGCAAGCGCTTCTGTCGACCACTCTGCCTGGGTCACGCGCGGTGACCTGCAAGCGCTGCGCGGTGCAGAGAAGGTAATTTGTAGACCTGCCTTCGCACGTGATCCGAGCTGACCCGGACCAGATCGTTTACGTCTTTGCGACCGAGCGCGTGGGGCCAAGGCCATTTAGCTTCAGGGTCACACCTGAATATTCCAGCAGTCGGACAAAGCTCAACGCCACGCGCCCGACAAGTATAGTGGCCGTGGCAAGCCACCACCCTCAACGCTCAGCTGAGCAGATATCGGATGACGAGGATTTCTACGCGGCCATTTGCGATAATCGTGTCGATCTGTCTGGTCTTGAATTGCACCATGACGCGCCTCCCGGCCAATCGCTGAGCGTTAAAGAGGGGCTCGACATGCTTGCCGATTGGGATCCGCCGAGTTTTGCCAACGGTGCCGGTTACTCACGCAAGGTCTACATCTTTCATGGGCTTGATGCTCCCTCGGAGGGAGAGATGTGGCGCGATGCTATTCATGTGAAGTCCGAGATCACCCCGGATGTCATGTTCGACCACATCCGCGAAGCTTTGTAATCGCAAGGCGATATCGGCCAATTGGATAGTTCCTCTTCATAGTTTGACTGCAATCTGAAAATCTTGTCCCAAGGGCTGCCTCCCTCTCGACGCTTTCTGAAAAGTGATGACGTACATTTTGCCTGTTCAGATGCCGTGATATTGCTGAAAGATTTCCAAGCGTGAACATAGTGTAAGAGCGATACCCGGTTAACATACGCAATATGCATTGATTAAATGCAGTTCACAGTCGCGCTTCGCCCAGTCGCCTTGCGAGGCTCCGTCGATTATCTGGCAGGTGTCAGTTTAAGAAGACGTCCGTTCTCGCCGTCCTCGAGTAACCAGATCGCACCGTCCGGTCCCTGTTCGACTTCGCGAATGCGTGCGCCCATGTCAAAGCGTTCAGCCTCACGCGCTTGCGTCCCGTGGAATTCGATCCGGACGAGGGCTTCGGACGACAGGCCACCGATGAACGCATTGCTTTGCCAGTTGGGGAAGAGTTTTCCTGAGTAAAAGATCAGGCCTGCGGGCGAAATCACCGGCGTCCACGATATTTCGGGCGCGGTGAATTCCGCGCGCGTGATGTGATCGGGAATATTGCGCCCGTCATAATGATCGCCGTTCGAGACGATCGGGTAACCGTAATTGTCGCTTTTTTTGACCAGATTAAGCTCGTCGCCACCCCTCGGCCCCATCTCGTGGTTCCACAAGCGCCCCCCGGCATCGAACGCTAGTCCAAGCGGATTGCGATGGCCGAGCGACCAGATTTGCGACGTGATGCGGCCCTGATCATAAAATGGATTGTCCGACGGTACCATGCCCGTGTCGGTGAGGCGGATAATTTTGCCAAGATTGGCGTTCATGTCCTGCGCAGGGTCGAACTTCTGCCGATCGCCCGATGAAATGTAAAGAAAGCCCTCTGGTCCAAAAGCGAGTCGATGACCAAAATGACCGCGCCCGCTGACCTTGGGTTCCTGTCGCCATATCACCTCTGGGGCGTCGATACGTCCGCCGGCCTCGTCGATCACGAGCCTGCCACGAGCGACAGCCGCGCCGCGCGTGTTGCCGTCGCCAGATTCAACGAAGCTCAGATAAATAAACCCGGTATTGGCAAAATCGGGGTGCAGGACAACATCGCCAAGCCCGCCCTGACCACCATAATCGATGGCGGGAACACCGGCGACGTCAAAAGCTTCGCCGCCCGGCGCATAAAGTTTCAGTTTGCCTGCCTTTTCGGTCACCAACAGGCGACCATCGGGCAGGAAGGCCATCGCCCAGGGCTCATCGAATTTTGATATCTCATGGACCGTGAAGGGGATGGCGGGTGTGGCGCGCTCTGCATCTGCGCCAACAGGTTTCGGCGCGCCGTCACAGGCGCAAAGCGTCAGCCACATGGTAAAGCCGAGACAATGACGTTGCATGCTGTATCTCCCTTGGGCTGCGGGGAGCAAAGGTCAAATTTGCTGGGTAGGCAAGAGGCATCTTGCTCCTTTCCCACATCCTTACTATATAGACTCCATCTTCCACATGGTTGGTCCAAGCGGAGGTCGGTTCCAGAGGTTCGGGACCGGCGCCGGAAGGTCTTGCCATTACAGGACTGGAAATTTGGCAGGTACGAACGCCCTTGAAGTCTTGATCGCACCCGTCGTCGAAGCGGCGGGGCATGCGCTCGTGCGCGTGGCGATGCTGGAGACGCCGGGTACGCCGACGCTGCAGGTCATGGCCGAAGATCCGGTGACGCGGCAATTGACCATCGATCAATGCGCCAGGCTCAGCCGTCAGATTTCGGCGCTGCTCGATGAAGTCGACCCGATCGAGGAAGAATATTGCCTTGAAGTCAGTTCGCCGGGGATCGATCGGCCGTTAACGCGTGCCCGCGACTTTGTCGACTGGGCCGGGCATATCGCAAAGGTGCAACTCGGTGCGCCGATTGATGGGCGCAAGCGTTTTCAGGGTCGGCTTCTGGCCTGTGAAGATGATATAGTGCAGATGGCGATCGAGGGCCTGGGCACGGTTGCGCTGCCGCTTGCAGATATTACGAGCGCAAAGCTCATACTGACCGACGAACTTATAAAGTCAACGACACCCCCGATGGGGATTGCTGAAGAAAAGGAATACAGCTGATGGCCACCGCCATTTCCGCCAACAAGGCTGAACTGCTTGCAATCGCCGATGCGGTTGCGCGCGAAAAATCGATCGACCGCATGATCGTAATCGAGGCGATGGAAGAGGCGATCCAGCGCGCGGCGCGGGCGCGCTATGGCGCGGAAAACGAAATTCGCGCCAAGATCGATCCGACATCGGGCGAAATGCGGTTGTGGCGCGTGCTCGAAGTTGTCGAACGGCCCGAGGACCAGTTCAAGGAAATCAGCCTTGTCGACGCGCAGGGGCGCGACAAGGATGCCGTGCTTGGCGATTTTGTCGTCGATCCACTGCCGCCCATTGAATTCGGGCGCATCGCCGCACAGGCCGCAAAACAGGTCATCGTGCAAAAGGTGCGCGATGCTGAACGCGACCGGCAATACGAGGAATTCAAGGGCCGCATCGGCGAGGTCACAACCGGCGTCGTCAAGCGTGTCGAATTCGGCCACGTCGTCATCGATCTTGGTCGTGCCGAGGGCGTGATCCGCCGCGACCAGCAGATCCCGCGCGAACTGCTGCGCGTCAATGATCGCGTGCGCTGTCTGATCAAGGACGTGCGCCGCGAAAGCCGTGGACCTCAGATTTTCCTCTCGCGCGCCGCTGGCGAGTTCATGAAAAAGCTGTTCGCGCAGGAAGTGCCGGAAATTTACGATGGCATCATCGAAATCAAGGCGGTTGCACGCGATCCGGGCAGCCGCGCCAAGATCGGCGTGATCAGCCACGACAGTTCGATCGACCCGGTCGGCGCATGCGTCGGTATGAAGGGCAGCCGTGTGCAGGCCGTCGTGCAAGAGCTGCAGGGCGAAAAGATCGACATCATTCCGTGGTCGGAAAATACCGCGACATTCGTCGTCAACGCACTGCAACCTGCCGAGGTCGCGAAGGTCGTCATCGACGAGGAAGAACAGCGCATCGAAGTCGTCGTTCCCGATGATCAGCTTTCGCTCGCCATTGGTCGTCGTGGACAGAATGTCCGGCTCGCCAGCCAGCTGACCGGTCACCAGATCGATATCATGACCGAAGCCGATGAAAGCGAGCGTCGTCAGAAGGAATTCGTCGAACGTTCCGAAATGTTCATGAACGAACTTGATGTCGACGAAACGCTTTCGCAATTGCTTGTCGCCGAGGGCTTTTCCGAAATGGAAGAGGTCGCCTATGTCGATCCCGAAGAACTGGCATCGATCGAAGGGTTTGACGAGGATCTTGCCGGCGAACTGCAGAACCGGGCGCGTGAAGCGCTGGACGCACGCGAAGCAAAGGCGCGCGACAAGCGCCGTGAACTTGGCGTTGAAGATGCGGTCGCAGAGATTGAAGGTTTGAGCGAAAAAATGCTCGTCGTGCTTGGCGAGGCCGGCATCAAGACGCTCGACGATCTTGGCGATCTTGCGACCGACGAACTGGTATCAAAGCGTGAAGGCGTGCTGAAGGATTTCGGTCTCAGCGAGGAAGACGGAAACCGTATTATCATGGCCGCGCGTGCGCATTGGTTTGAGGGGGACGCGGACGCGGATGCAGAAGCATGAGCCTCTTGAAGGACCTCAGCGCCGCTGCATATTAAGCGGTGAAGGTGGTGGCCGGGACGATTTGATCCGGCTCGCAGTGTCGCCAGAGGGCGTCGTTGCCCCTGACGTGGGCGCGCGTGCGCCCGGGCGCGGCGCGTGGGTCAGTCCGGACAGGGCGTTGGTAACGGATGCCGTATCCAAAGGACGCCTGCGCGGGGCGTTGGCGCGCGCGTTCAAAGGCGCGGTGACAGTGGTTCCTGACGATCTTGCCGACAGAATCGCAGCGGCGTTACAGCGTGCTGCGCTTGACCGGCTTGGGCTTGAATTGGCTGCCGGGCGGCTTTTGCTCGGCTCTGACCGAATCGCCGGTGCACTCGCTGCAGGCGAGGTTTCGCTGTTGCTTCATGCAAGCGATGCGGCCGATGACGGGGTGCGAAAGCTCGAGCAACGGTTGCATTCTGGCAAGGGAAAGGCCAAATCACTGCGCTTGCCGGTCTCGCGGGATGAATTGTCCTTGGCGCTTGGCCAGGGCAATGTGGTACATGCCGCGCTTCGTGATGCTGGTGCAGCGGAACGGGCGGCGCGCGCGATCGAGCGCTGGCGCGGCTATCTTGGCCTCGGCGAAGAAAATTTTGCGGATACGGCAGGTGCCGCATCCGGTATGGATCTGGTTGATAAAGGGTACGCATGAGCGACGATAACAAACCAAAACTTGGCGCGCGCACGTCGCTTGGCATCAAGCGGACTGTCGATGTCGGCAATGTGAAGCAGAGCTTCAGTCATGGCCGCACCAAGTCCGTTGTGGTCGAGGTGAAGCGTCGCCGTGTCATCGGCAAGCCGGGCGAGACGCCCGAGGAAAAGACGCCCGAGGAAAAGACGCCCGAGGCCGCGCCCGAAGCAAAAGCGCCGCCAAAGCCCGCGCCAAAGCCCGAAGCTGCGCCCAAGCCAAAGCGGCAGGCGCCGCAGGCTGATCTTCTGACGCGGCAGGAACGGCAGGCGCAACTGTTGCGCGAAGCCGAAGAGGCGCGTTTGCGCATGGGCGAAGAAGCGCGCCGCCGCGAGGAGGCCGAGAAAAGCCAAGCGCAGGACGAAGAGAAGCGTCGCGCCGAAGAAAAGCGCGCTGCTGAAGAGGCTGAAGCCAAGCGTGCAGCGGCAGAAGCCGCGGCCGCCGCAGCGGCCGCCGCCGACGCATCTGTTCCGGTCGAGGAAAAGGCCGATACGCACAAGCGCGCCGAGCCAGCCCGCGGTAGTGAACGCGAGGAAACGCCGCGTCGCAAGGAAACGCCAAAACCTTCAAGGACGCGCGAAGATCACCGCCGGTCGGGGAAGCTTACCGTCAGCCGCGCGCTCGAAGGCGAAGATGGCGGCGGGCGCGCCCGCAGCCTCGCCGCGCTCAAACGTGCCCGCGAGAAGGAAAAACGCGCCCATGTTGGTGGTGCCAATCAGGTCAAACAGGTGCGCGACGTGGTGGTTCCCGAGGCGATTACCGTGCAGGAGCTTGCCAACCGCATGGCCGAACGCGGCGCGGACCTCGTCAAAGCGCTGTTCAAGATGGGGTCAATGGCCACCATCAACCAGACCATTGATCAGGATACGGCAGAGCTTCTGGTTACCGAATTTGGCCACAATATCAAACGTGTCAGCGAATCGGATATCGAAATCGGCCTTGAAGGCGATGAAGACGATGCAGGCGATCTGCAGCCGCGCGCGCCGGTGGTGACGATCATGGGTCATGTTGACCACGGCAAGACGTCGTTGCTCGACGCGTTGCGTGGATCAGACGTTGTCGCAGGCGAAGCCGGTGGCATCACACAGCATATCGGCGCCTATCAGGTGAAGGTGAAAACCGGCGATATCGTGACGTTCCTCGACACGCCCGGCCACGAAGCCTTTACCGAAATGCGTGGACGCGGCGCGAATGTCACCGACATTGTCGTGCTCGTCGTTGCAGCCGATGACGGGCTGAAGCCACAGACGATCGAGGCGATCAACCACACCAAGGCTGCCGGTGTTCCGATGATTGTTGCGATCAACAAGATCGACAAGGACGGTGCCAATCCGCAAAAAGTGCGTGAAGAGCTTCTGCAACACGAAATCATCGTCGAGGCGATGTCGGGCGAGGTGCAGGATGTCGAAGTGTCCGCACTCAAGAAAACCAATCTTGATGCGCTGCTCGAGGCGATCCTGCTACAGGCAGAGCTTCTGGAACTGAAGGCCAATCCCGATCGTGCCGCAGAAGGCACCGTTATCGAGGCCAAGCTCGACAAGGGTCGCGGCCCCGTCGCGACGGTTCTGGTCAGTCGTGGTACGCTCCGGGTCGGTGATATTTTTGTTGTCGGCGCTGAATGGGGCAAGGTCCGTGCGCTGGTCGACGACAAGGGCAAGCAGGTCAAGGAAGCCGGTCCATCGCGGCCGGTCGAAGTGCTCGGGCTGTCGGGCGCACCGCTCGCCGGCGATCCGTTCTCGGTCGTTGAAAATGACGCACGTGCGCGTGAGGTCGCGGCTTATCGCCAGTCGGTCATGCTGAAAAAGCGTACCGCGCAGGCACCGGCCAATCTCGAAACCATGTTCGATGCGTTCAAGGAAAAACAGGCCGAGGTGTTCCCGCTTGTTATCAAGGGCGATGTGCAAGGTTCGGTTGAGGCCATCGTGGCGTCGGTCAACCGGATTTCGACCGACGATATCAAGGCGCGCGTGCTGCATTCGGGTGTCGGCGGTATTACCGAATCCGATGTGACGCTTGCCGCGGCGTCGAACGCACCGATCATCGGCTTTGGCGTCCGCGCCAATGCCAAGGCGCGCGAGATTGCCGAACAAAAGGGCGTGGCGCTTAAATATTATGACATCATCTACGATCTCGTCGATGATGTGAAAGCGGCGATGGCCGGGCAGCTTGGCCCTGAAAAGATCGAAAATGTCGTCGGGCGTGCGGAAATCCGCGAAGTCTTCCAGGCTGGCAAGCACGGCAAGGCGGCGGGTCTTCTCGTTACCGAAGGCGTTATTCGCAAGGCGCTGAAAGCACGCGTGATGCGTGACGATGTCATCATCTATAATGGCGAGGTGGCATCGCTACGGCGCTTCAAGGATGATGTGGCAGAGGTTCGGGCAGGGCTTGAATGCGGCGTCACGCTTGAAAACACGGTCGATATCAAGCCGGGTGACTTCCTTGAAACCTTCGAAGTCGAATTGCGGGAACGTACGCTTTAGCGCAACGCTGGGCAGGGCAAAGATATGCGTCAGAAACAGACATCGGAAGGCAAGTCCGTCCGCCTGCTCCGCATTGGCGAGCAGATCCGGCATATCCTTGCTGCCGTTTTCGGACGTGGCGAAGTCCGCGACCCTACGCTTGAAGGCATGATCATCTCGGTCAGCGAAGTGCGGGTGTCGCCCGACCTTCGCCACGCCACGGCCTATGTGAAATCGCTTGGCGGCGACGATGAAAAAATGCTCACCGCGCTTAAGATGAATTCGAAATTCTTCCGCCACGAAGTCGCCCGCGCGTTGAGCACGAAATACACGCCCGAAGTGAAATTCCGCCTCGATGAAAGCTATGCCGCCGCCAGCCATATCGACTCGCTGCTGCGTGATCCGAAAGTCGCGCAGGATCTTGGCAAGCATGACGAGCAGGAATGAGCGCAAACGGCTGGGTCATTCTCGACAAGCCGCTTGGGATAACGTCATCTCAGGCCGTCGGGGCGGTCAAGCGGCTGTGGCGACAGGCGGGGCTGCCTAAACCCAAGGTCGGTCATGGTGGGACGCTCGATCCGCTTGCAACTGGCGTTCTGCCGATTGCCCTTGGCGAGGCGACCAAACTCACCGGACGGATGCTGAACGGCGACAAATCCTACGATTTTACGATCGCGTTCGGCAGCGCGACATCGACCGACGATCGTGAAGGCGAAATTGTTGCGACGTCGGACGTTCGACCGTCGGCAGAAGAGATCAAAACCGTGCTACCGCGTTTCACCGGCGACATCGTCCAGCGACCACCGGCATTTTCCGCGCTCAAAGTCGATGGGCAGCGGGCCTATAAGCTGGCACGGGCGGGCGAGCGTGTCGAGCTGGCGCCGCGCGCGCTTAGAATATACAGTCTCGATCTGCTTTCGCGCGATCGTGATACGGCGACATTTGCCGTCCGCTGTTCCAAGGGCACCTATGTCCGCAGCCTTGCGCGGGACATCGCGCTCGCGCTTGATACAGTGGGCCATGTGACGATGTTGCGCCGTACGCAGGCCGGGCCATTTGACCTCAGCATGGCGATAACGCTGGACAAACTTGAAGAACTCGCTAAGGACCGCGGACTTGAAACGGCGCTGTTGCCGTTGACCGCAGGGCTGGACGACATCCCGGCTCTTGCAGTTACCCCCGGCGAAGCAGAACGGCTGAGAACTGGCCTGACGCTTGCCGGACGTCCCGAACCGGACGGACCTTACGTGGCGATGCTGGATACTGTCCCCATCGCACTTGCCCGTATTTCGGGTGGCGAGGTCCGTGTGGAGCGGGGCTTTAACCTATGGAATAAGGAGTGACGATGTCGATTACAGCTGAGCGCAAGGAAGCGCTGATCAAAGAACATGCCCGCGCCGAAGGCGACACCGGCAGCCCCGAAGTCCAGGTTGCGATCCTTTCAGAGCGCATCGCCAATCTGACCGAGCACTTCAAGGGCCACCACAAGGATAATCACAGCCGTCGGGGCCTGCTTATGCTGGTCAACAAGCGGCGGACACTGCTTGATTACCTCAAGAGCAAGAACGAAGCGCGCTATACCGATCTGATCGGCAAGCTGGGCCTTCGCAAGTAATATCGAAAATGACTTCGGGCGCCGCGCACGGCGCCCGTTTCATATTGTAAGACGGCGGACACAAAGCTCTGCCATTCGTGCGTAAACCGTCCGCTTCGCGATAGGCGTGCAAGCGGGCACATGAAGGCCAGGCGAACATAGGGTTCGTCAGGATTGGCCATGAAGGAAATGAAGACCGATATGTTTGATATCCATAAAGTAGAAACGCAATGGGGCGGCCAGACGCTGACCCTCGAGACGGGCCGGATTGCCCGTCAGGCCGACGGCGCGGTGCTCGCGACGCTTGGCGAAACCGTCGTGCTTTGCGCCGTAACGGCTGCAAAGTCGGTGAAGGCCGGTCAGGACTTCTTCCCGCTGACCGTGCATTATCAGGAAAAATTCTCTGCTGCGGGCCGTATCCCCGGCGGCTTTTTCAAGCGCGAAGGTCGTCCGACCGAACATGAAACCCTGACCAGCCGCCTGATCGATCGTCCGATCCGCCCGCTGTTTCCAGAAGGTTTTTATAACGAAATCAACGTGATTTGTCAGGTTCTCAGCTATGATGGCGAGAACGAGCCTGACATTCTTGCGATGGTTGCAACGTCGGCGGCGCTGACGCTGTCGGGCGTGCCATTCATGGGTCCGATCGCCTGTGGCCGTGTTGGTTATGTCGATGGCGAATATGTTTTGAACCCGTCACGCGACATTGAAGGCTCGACACTCGATCTTGTTGCCGCAGGCACAAAAGATGCCGTGCTGATGGTCGAATCCGAAGCACAGGAACTGCCCGAAGACGTGATGCTCGGCGCTGTGATGTTCGCACATGAACAGGGCAAGGGCGTTATAGATGCGATCATTCAGCTGGCTGAAAAAGCCGCGAAAGAGCCGTGGGATCTGACGCTTGACGATGATTCAGCAGCGAAAAAAGCCGAGCTTAAAAAGCTCGTCGGCAAGGATCTTGAGGCTGCTTATAAGCTGACTGCGAAGCAGGAACGCGTTGCTGCGCTCGATGCGGCGCGGGAAAAGGCAAAGGCAAGCTTTGCCGATGCGGATTCCGCCGAACAGCTGAAAATGTCAAAGCTCGTCAAGAAGCTCGAAGCCGATATCGTTCGTGGCGCGATTCTCAAGGAAGGTCGCCGCATTGATGGTCGCGGCACCACCGACGTTCGCCCGATTGTTGCAGAAGTGCAGGTGCTGCCGCGTACACACGGCTCGGCACTGTTCACGCGCGGTGAAACGCAGGCGATTGTCACGACGACGCTTGGCACGGCTGAATCGGAACAGATGATCGATGCGATCTATGGTCTCTCGAAGCAGCATTTCCTGCTGCATTACAACTTCCCGCCATATTCGGTTGGTGAAGTTGGCCGCTTTGGCGCGCAGTCGCGCCGCGAAGTCGGTCACGGCAAGCTCGCATGGCGTGCCTTGAACCCGGTCTTGCCGACGAAGGAAGAGTTTCCGTACACGATCCGCGTGATCTCGGACATTACCGAATCGAACGGCTCATCGTCGATGGCGTCGGTCTGCGGTGGCAGTCTTGCGCTTATGGATGCCGGTGTTCCGCTGAAGCGTCCTGTGTCGGGCATCGCTATGGGCCTTATCCTTGAAGGCAAGGATTTTGCGGTGATCTCCGATATCCTGGGTGATGAAGATCATCTTGGCGACATGGACTTCAAGGTTGCAGGCACGTCAGAAGGCGTGACCTCGCTGCAGATGGACATCAAGATCGCTGGCATCACCGAAGAGATCATGCGCGTCGCGCTCGATCAGGCAAAGGGTGGCCGTGCGCATATCCTTGGCGAGATGCAAAAGGCGCTTTCGGCGACACGCGAGGAAATGTCGGCACACGCGCCGCGCATCGAAACGCTGTCGATCCCCAAAGACAAGATTCGTGAAGTCATCGGCACGGGCGGCAAGGTCATTCGCGAGATCGTCGCGGAAACCGGCGCCAAGGTCGATATTGACGATGAAGGCATCATCAAGGTGTCCTCGTCCGACCTGTCGCAGATCGAAGCCGCGATCAACTGGATCAAGGGCATTGTCGAAGAACCCGAAGTCGGTAAAATCTATGTCGGCAAGGTCGTCTCGATGGTCGATTTTGGTGCCTTTGTGAACTTCATGGGTTCAAAGGATGGTCTCGTCCATATTTCGGAAATCAAGGACGAACGCGTCGCCAAGGTGGCCGACGTCTTGACCGAAGGCCAGGACGTCAAGGTCAAGGTGCTGGCGGTTGATGATCGCGGCAAGGTTCGCCTGTCGATGCGCCTCGTCAATCAGGAAACCGGCGAAGAAATTGAAGACACGCGCCCACCGCGGGAAGAGCGTCCTCGCGGCGACCGTGGCCCAAGAGGCGGCGGTGACCGTGGTCGTGGACCCCGTCGTGATGGTGGAAACCGGGATGGCGGACGCGATCGCAAGCCGCGCGAAGAAGCCTCGGAGGATGCGAGCGGCGCGTTGCCCGACTTCATCGCAGGCAATAAGGCGGATTGAGCCGGAGCGTGCCGCGGATCTGATCTGAAACAAGGGGACGCTGACGGGTGTCCCCTTTTTCATTTTATGTCCACGGATTGAAAGGGATGGCGTGAGGCATAATTTTGCACCTTTTGCGCCGTCTTTGGTCTATACCGGACCAATATTGGGGATGCGCCCCGGTGGCGCAGCAATTTCGGATATACTGTCTACACGATGAAAACACTGAATTCGATTCTTATGGGGGGGCGCGAAATGTTGCCCCTGATCGAGGGTGGCAAGGGCGTTTCGGCGACCAATCATGCCTCATCCGGCGCATGGGCGGCTGCCGGCGGGCTTGGGACCGTCTCTGCCGTCAACGCCGACAGCTATGACGCCGATGGCAATATCATCCCGCAGATCTATCACGCGCGTACGCGTGCCGAACGCCACGAAGAACTGATCGCTTATGGCATTGCTGGCGGTGTCGATCAGGTCACGCGCGCGCACGAAATCGCGGGTGGCAGAGGTGGCCTCAACATCAACGTGCTGTGGGAAATGGGCGGTGCGCAGCCGATTCTCGAAGGCATTCTCGAAAAGGTCGGCCATCTTGTCGACGGTGTCACATGCGGCGCCGGCATGCCCTACAAACTTTCCGAGATCGCGGCGCGTCACAAAACCTATTATTATCCGATTATCTCTTCGGCGCGGGCGTTTCGCGCCTTGTGGAAGCGCGCTTATCACAAGGCGGCCGAATGGCTTGCCGCAGTGGTTTATGAAGATCCGTGGCTCGCTGGCGGTCACAATGGCCTCTCGAATGCCGAAGATCCGCTGGTGCCGCAGGACCCCTATCCGCGCGTCAAGGATTTGCGCGACACGATGCGCGCAGTCGGCATATCCGACGATGTGCCGATCGTCATGGCAGGTGGTGTCTGGTATTTGCGCGAATGGGAAAACTGGATCGATAATCCCGAACTCGGGACGGTTGCCTTCCAGTTCGGCTCGCGACCGCTCCTGACCAAGGAAAGCCCGATTCCCGATGTCTGGAAGGAAAAGCTGCCGATCCTTGAAGAAGGCGATATCCTTCTTCAGAACTTCTCGCCGACGGGATTTTATTCATCCGCTGTAAAAACGCGTTTCCTGATGGACCTGATGCACCGCAGCGAGCGCCAGATCGGCTTTTCGACCGCACCCGTCGATCATCGCCAGCACAAGCTCGACGTGGGCTTCAAGGGCAACAAGACCTTTTATGTCACCCGCGATGACCTGCTGCACGCCCGTGGCTGGTACAATCAGGGCTATACCGAGGCGATGAAGACACCGGACGATACGCTGGTCTTCGAACGTCCCGAACAGGCCAAGATCGTGCGTCAGGATCAGGCCGACTGCATGGGTTGCCTGTCGCAGTGCCGGTTCAGCGCATGGGCCGAACATAATGACAAGCATTCTACCGGTCGACTGGCCGACCCGCGTTCATTCTGCATCCAGAAGACGTTGCAGGACATCGCGCATGGCGCGCCGCCCGAAGACAATCTGATGTTCGCTGGCCACAGCGCGCATCATTTTTCGACCGACCCGTTTTATTCCAACGGTTTTATCCCGACGGTGAAACAGCTCGTGGAACGGATTCAGACCGGCGACTGAACAACCATGCCGGAGGTCGGCTGATGCGCACATTGTGGCTGATCACTGGGATGTTGAGCTTTGCGGCGGGTGCCGTCGGGCTGGTGCTGCCGGTGCTGCCGACTGTCCCGTTCATGATCCTGGCCGCATTTGCCTTTGCGCGTGCCAACCCGAAATGGGAAGCGTGGCTGGTCAACCATGCTGTATTTGGTCCGCATATACGCGCCTGGCGCGAACGCCGTGCCATATCGCTCTACGGTAAATGGGCAGGCGTGCTTGCGCTCATCGCTAGCGCTGCGGTCGGTTTCTGGCTGCTCGACGGTTGGTTGCAATATATTCCGGCTGCCGTCGCCGTGGTGTCCGGAAGCTTCATCGTGACGCGGCCGACCGCTTGACGACCGCCTAAATCCAGCCTTCAAGGACCTGATCGGGCGGACGGTGGCCGTCGGCCCAGACGCGGATATTGGCGATGACCTTGTGGCCCATTTCCTCGCGGCCCTCGAATGTGGCCGATCCCATGTGCGGCAGCAGCGTTACTGAATCGAGGTTGAGCAGACGCGGGTTGACGCGCGGTTCGTCCTCGAACACGTCGAGGCCAGCGCCGGCAAGCTTGCCACTTTCAAGCGCATCGGCAAGTGCAGCTTCGTCGACAATTTCTCCGCGCGCGGTATTGACGAGATAACCGTCGGCACCGATGCGTGCGATGCGCGTGGCGTCGAACAGGCCGTGGGTTTCAGGGGTCAACGGGCAATTGATCGACACGATATCAACCGCGTCTAGCATGGCGTCCAGATCATCCCAATAGGTCGCGCCAAGCATGCCTTCGACGGTTTCGTGCAAGGGTTTGCGGTTGTGATAATGGATACGCAGTCCAAAGGCGCGGGCACGCGTTGCGACTGCACGCCCAATGCGCCCCATGCCGACAATGCCCAGCTTTTTGCCGGTAATGCGATGGCCGTGAACGTCGCAGGGCTTCCAGCCTTCCCAGCCGCCCGCGCGCAACAGGATGCTGCCTTCGGTCGTCCGTCGCGCTGCAGCAAGGATCAGCAACATGACAAGGTCGGCCGTGTCATCGGTCAGGACGCCGGGCGTGTTTGTCACCATCAAGCCGCGTTCGCGTGCGGCGGCAAGGTCGATATGATCGACGCCCGTGCCATAATTCGCGATCAGCTTGAGCTGCTCTGGCGCGGCCTTGATCAGGTCCGCGTCGATGTCATCGGTGACAGTTGGAACGAAAACGTCGCAATTGGCCATCGCATCGGCAAGCGCTGCGCGGTCCATGGCGATGTCCTCGCTATTGAAAGTGACATCGAACAATTCGGCCATGCGCGCCTCGACGGGTGCGGGCAGGCGGCGAGAGACATGAACCTTCGGGCGGCGTGGACGATCATCTGACATAGGACATAAGCGCTAGGTCGCGACTGCGCGCGCGTCAAGTAGAGGCGCTTGCAACCGACGCGATTTTCGCTTCTATTGCGCATCATGATCCGCACATTGTTTTTTGCCCTGCTTTTGTTCACCGCACCTGCCGTCGCGCAGGAAACCGAAGCGACCAAGGGGTTGTCGGGGCTTCCCGTTCCGCGTTTTGTGTCGATTGCATCGGGCGAAGCGAATATGCGGGCAGGGCCGGGTGAAACCTATCCCGTGATCTGGACCTATGTGCGTCGCGGCCTGCCGATGGAGGTCGTGCGCGAGTGGGGAATCTGGCGTCAACTCAAGGACCCCGACGGTGCAATCGGGTGGATGAACAAGAATCTCCTGTCGGGGGAACGTACCGCGCTTGTCCGTGACAAGCTGCTGATGCTTTATGCGCGCGCCGACGTCGAGTCGCCCAAGGTCTGGAAGGTTGAACCTGGCGTTGTTGCCGTGATTCAGCTTTGCGAGCAGGGTTGGTGCCGGATTTCGGTCGACGGACGCAACGGCTATGCCCAAGCTGCCGAGCTTTGGGGTGTTTATGAGGGCGAAACCATCGAATAGGCCTGTCAGGCCATCGTCAGTTCATCCTCGCGCGCATCGGCAAGGAACGAAATCATGCCGCCCGTCTCGACGCCTTCGATCAGTGTAACCCGGCCAAGCCCACAAAGATGCAGGCCCGATTCGCAGGCCATGACCGCGACATCAAGATCGGCGGCGTGGCGCAAAAGCTGTGATATTTTTGGCAGGCCCGCAGCGGCATAGGCCCTGTCGCCCGTCCAGTGGCGGTCGATTTGCAAGGCGCAGACGGCCTCGCCCTGAAAGAACAGCCTGACCGGGCGGCCAAGCGCCGCTGCGGCACAGGCAAGCGTCAGCCCGCCGTGAATACGGGCGTGATTGGCCTCTGCAAAGACAATGGCGAGACCGCGCTTTTGCGCTATGGGTTTCCGCACGCCGGGCATTTCGGGTCCTTGGGCAGACGCACCGTCCGCATACGGGCGCCGAGCGCATCATACAACAAAACCCGCCCGGCAAGCGAATCTCCAAAGCCGACAATCTCGCGAATGACTTCAAGTCCTTGCATTGCGCCCATGACACCGGTGAGCGCGCCAAGAATGC
>JBFKAE010000012.1:0-35519 GCA_041621755.1 Sphingomonadaceae bacterium
CGCCCGTCGCGTTGATATTGACCGCGCGAAGTTGCTGATTGACGTAGCTTGCGGTTAATCCCTGCGCCTGCAACTTGCCCGCATCGAGGATGACACGGATTTCGCGCTCAACCCCGCCACTGCGGCTGACTGCCGCCATGCCCGGTATACCAAGCAAGCGTTTGGCCACCGTATTGTCGACATACCAGCTTAAATCCTCAAGCCCCATATCGACCGCCTCGGCAGCGATATAGGCGATGGGACCGCCTGCAATATCCTCGCGCAGAACTTGTGGTTCCAATATACCTTCAGGCAAGTCGCTGCGGATTTGCGACACGGCATTGCGAACGTCGTTTACCGCCCGATCAACCTGCGTACCGATAACAAATTGCACGAAAGTCCGCGACTGCCCTTCTCTGATGGTCGAAGATATTTCATCGACACCGCTGATCCCGCGCACCGCGGCTTCAACGCGCTGTGTTACCTGAGTTTCAAGCTCAGTCGGTGCGGCGCCAGGCTGATCGACAACGACCGACACGCCCGGAAAATCGATATCCGGACTGTCATTGACATCAAGGCGAATGAAGCTGACGATGCCAGCCAGCATCAGTCCGACAAAAATAACAATCGGCGGAACGGGATTCTTGATCGCCCATGTCGATATCTGGCGAAAGCTCATGACTTACTCCTCGTTCGCCAAATTATTGTGTCAGCGGTGTCGGCTTGACCAGATCATTGGGGTTCAGGAAGCCGCCCGCCGAATAGACGATTTTTTCCTTACCGCTAAGACCGCTCTTGATAGTGATGCCACGGTCGGAAACGTCGCCAATCACAACACCGACGCGCTTGACCCGATTGTCCGGACCAACGACGTAGACAAAATTGCCGTCAGCGTCGCTCAGGACCGCGGATTCGGGCAGAAGTGGCACCGATGCGGTCCCAACGGCAATTTCCGCCGTCGCGAAACCACCCGGACGAAGCGTACCATTCTTGTCAAGACTGACGCGGGCAATGCCCTGCCGGTTGGTTGGGTCGACGATCGGTGACAACTGCCAGACCTTGCCTGTAACAGCAGAGCCAACCTGTCCGACGGGTGATACAGTTGCGCCCATACCGACTTTCATACGGACGAGATCCTGCTCTGCGACCTTGGCTTTCAGTTCGAATTCGCCGTCCTTGGCCATTCTGAACAGTGGCGGACCACCCGCGCTCACCACCTGTCCCGCTTCGACATTGCGTTCAAGCACAAGACCACTGTCGGGTGCGCGTATGTCGAGCCGGGCAAGCCGCGCACGCGCTTCATTCAATTGCGCAGCGACAACACCGACCCGCGCATTGGCGCTGTCACGCGTCGCCGTGCGCCGATCAATGTCTGCCTTTGATATGAAGCCCCGTGCGACCAGCGCCTGTGCACGATCAAGTTCGGACTGTGCCAGCGCTGCATTGGCGCGTGCTTCGCGCACCGCGGCTTCAAGCTGCGCAACCTGCTGCGACTGAACCGAACGATCAACCCGCGCGAGGATTTGTCCTGCGCGTACGACATCGCCCGCATCGACCAGCACGGCGGTAATGGCGCCGCCCTCGCCCTGAACGCCGACCGGCATGTCACGGCGCGCGGCAATCGATCCGGTCAGGTTGATCGTCGAGGCAACTTCGGACTGTCCGGGCACGATTATAGTCACGACTGGTGCATTGGCGCCGGGATCTTCAACGGGCGCATTGGCACCGCCGAACAGAAAATATGCCACCGCCAATCCAGCGATCAGGACAAAAAAGGCAACCAGCACCCGGCGATCGAAATCGCGGAGCACACGCCCCCACTTGCCCGCCGCGTTGTCGCGCGCGCTACGCTTGAAAAGTTGCTGATGCATATTCATAGCCAGTTACAATCTTTTTCACACTAAATCTAACAGTGAAATATCTGAGTTTGCGTATATTGCCCCGTTTTCATTAAGCGCGACTCAAATTGATATTTTCAGGCCTTTAACATGTCAGCCCTTCCATAGCGATCCAGAAAATCGTCCACTTGCAATCACCTGCCCTACTGTCCGGATTGCAAATCCACATATATCTCCGATGCCCATCACGCCACGCCGCAGATTTATATATTTTCAGGAACGGTAATAGGTTATGCTGTTTTCCACATAAATGCGGGGAACCTTGTTCGGGGGCACAACGTTTGTCGGGGAACATAGAGGAGGTATTTATGGGATCATTTATCTGGTGGGTCGTTATCGGCCTCATCGCCGGTGCATTGGCGAAATGGATCATGCCGGGCAAGGATCCGGGCGGTATCATCGTGACCATATTGCTCGGCGTTGCCGGTGCATTTGTTGGCGGATTTATTGCCAGCGCGCTTGGGATAGGCGGTGGCGGCACGCTTGCAACGATCGTAACCGCTGTACTTGGCGCGGTGATCCTGCTGTGGGTGTACCGCATTATTCGCTCAAAACGCGTCAGCTGATTTAGCAAAGCCGACCTGTTTTTCTACAGCATCTGTTCATAAGAAAGGGCGGATAGGGGAAACCTGTCCGCCATTTAACGCGTTTGTGGCGTCGCCATTTCAACTGCCAGGAGCCGATCACCCATGAAAATGACCATCCTTGCCAGCAGCCTTGCGCTCGTATTTGCCGCCCTGCCATCCGCAGCAAGCGCACAGACCGCCGCGAAAACCCCCGCCGAAACCCTGCTGACAATAAGCGCAACGGGTCAAAGTGCGCGGGCTCCGGACATTGCGACGATCAGCGCCGGTGTGCTGACACAGGCGAGCGATGCCCGCACCGCCATGCAGCAAAATGCAAACAATATGACCCGCGTTATCGCCGCGCTGAAACAGGCGGGCATATCCGAACGCGACATCCAGACCGCGAACATCAATCTCAGCCCGCAATTTCGCTATGGCGATAATAAGCCACCGCAATTGACCGGCTATCAGGCGTCGAACACGGTCAATGTCAAACTGCGCAAACTCGACAAATCCGGTGATGTTCTCGACGCACTGGTTTCACAGGGCGCAAACCAGATCAACGGACCGCAATTCGGTCTCGACAAGCCAGAAGCCGCCGAAGACGAAGCGCGCATCGCTGCGATCAAAGACGCCCGTGCACGCGCCAACCTCTATGCCGACGCCACCGGGCTTCGGGTCAAACGCATCGTATCAATCAGTGAAGGTGGTCAGGGCTATCAACCCCCCTACCCCATGCCGATGATGCATAAGTCCGCCGAAGCCGCAGACGTATCCACACCGGTTTCACCCGGCGAGCTACGTACGTTGGTCAGCATCACCGTCACATTCGAACTGGAATAGAAAGGCCACCCAACCGGGCATGTTCTTACCGCGCAGGCGGAGACCATGCGCGATGTTTCAGGGCATATGAGGCGTCTTGAAACACGTTGGGGTGGCGTTCGTTATGTACTGTTCTTATCGCTGGCAGGAGTATGTAATCATGAGCATCAGACACGGCCTGACAGGCATTGCGGTTCTGGCATTTGGCGTCATGACGCCTGTCGCAGCACAGGTAAAATCCGTGCCGCTGTCATCGATTGAAAATACAATTGAAGAGGCATCCGCAGCCAAGCCCGCCGATGCCGATACGCGGTCCGAGGTTGAAAAACGCATCGTCCTCAACAACAGCGTCGCGGCGAAGCTTGCCGCGGAAGACGCGGCGCGAAAGGCGGCGTTGGCAGACTATGAGGCGGTGCTCGCCGCGCATCAGGCCGAAGTGGAGCGGGCAAAAGCTGCCCAGCAAGCCTATGCCGTCAAGCGCGCTGCCTATGAACAGCGTCAGGCGGAAATCGAAGCCTGGAAAAAAGGAAAATAAAAAAGCTGCTGCGGTTTGCACATCGGGTCAGTAAAAGCCCCTGCAAAAGCGACCGAGGTCGCGCCATGCAGCCGGAGACTTATCCCATGACATTCGAAACAGTATCGACAAACCGCAGCCACGGCGGGCTGCAGGGCGTCTATCGCCACAGCAGCGCGGAAACCGGTACGGATATGACCTTTGCGGTGTTCGTACCTGATCATGCGCCGGGCGCGAAACTACCGGTGGTCTGGTATTTGTCGGGGCTGACCTGCACACATGCGAACGTCATGGAAAAAGGCGAATATCGCCGGATATGTGCTGAGCTGGGGCTGATTTTCATTGCACCCGACACCAGCCCGCGCGGCGATGATGTGCCCGATGACGAGGCCTATGATTTTGGCAAGGGCGCTGGCTTTTATGTCGATGCGACCGAAGCACCCTATGCCCAAAATTACCGCATGCGTTCCTATATCGAAAAGGAACTCCCCGCGTTGATCGAAGAGGCATTTCCCGTCGATATAGCGCGACAGGCGATCACGGGGCATTCGATGGGTGGCCACGGTGCGCTGACCATTGGCCTGCGCAACCCGGAGCGTTTTAAAAGCGTATCGGCCTTTTCGCCAATCGTCGCGCCGATGACCTGTCCGTGGGGCGAAAAGGCGCTTTCGCGTTATCTTGGATCGGGCCAGTCGACGTGGCGAGACTATGACGCCTGCGCGCTGATCGCCGACGGGGCACGTGTGCCGACCATTCTTGTCGATCAGGGCAGCGATGATAATTTCCTCGCCGAACAGCTAAAGCCCGAATTGCTGGTCGCGGCCTGCGAGGGAACGGGGATCGACCTGACGCTGCGCATGCAGCCGGGCTATGATCACAGCTATTTCTTCATTTCGACCTTCATGGAGGAGCATTTGCGCTGGCACGCCGCGCGGCTGGGCTAAAACCAGCTGCGGACGCCGATCACCAGTCGTGTTTTCGATGGATCTTCGCCATCGGCACGGGCGAAGCGTGCCGTTGCGCCGGTCCGACGTTCCCAATCAAGGCCGATATAGGGTGCGAGCTGTTTGCTGAATTGATAGCGCAGGCGTACCCCGGCCTCGATCGAGCTGAGGCCGCTGCCAAGGCCATATTCGGGAATGTCCTGCGCGGCGAAGTTGATCTCGACGCGCGGCTGCAGGATCAGTTTCTGCGTGATACGCTGGTCATATTCCGCCTCGATTGTCGCGGATATGTCGCCTTTTGATGACAGGAAGGCAGCAGCGTCGATTTCGAACATATAGGGCGCAAGGCCCTGTACGCCGATCACAAGGCTTGGCCTGTCAGGTTCCGGTCGAATGTCATATCGGGCTCCGGCCTGAAAATCGAAAAACGGACCGATGGCGTGGCTCCACAGTGCCTGAATTTCGGCGGATTCGACGCCGCCACCAACTTCACCTTCGCCTTCGGTTTTCCACCAGAATTTATCGATGTCGCCGCCGATCCAGCCCTGTGCATCCCAAAGATAGCCGTCAGCTCCGCTTTGGTTTTGCCATTCAAGCCGGTCGATGATGAACTTTGAAACGCTGCTGCCCCCCATCTCGTCGTAAAGCAGGTTACGAGCGGCAGCCATTGCGTCGGGTCCGAACAGCGTGTCGGCGGCATGCTTTGCGCCAGACGTTGTCGCTTCGGGCACGGTGACGGGTGCAGCATCCGGTTTTTCCATCTGATGACCGTGATGCGCGCTATGATCCATCTGGGCGAGCGCAGGCGATGCGGTCAGCAGCAGCAGAGCGAGCGTCAGTTTCATGATGCGCCCCCTTCAAGCGGGCGAACGGTGACGACGTTGAACATGCCTGCGTGCATGTGCATCAATAGATGACAATGAAACGCCCAGTCGCCCGGCGCATCGGCGGTGAGATCGAACGATATTTTGCCGCCGGGCAGGACGTTGACCGTATGCTTGCGTGGATGATGGCCTTCATGGCCGTTGACGACCTCGAAATAATGGCCGTGCAGGTGAATGGGATGCGCCATCATCGTTGAATTGACGAGGGTGACGCGCACGCGCTCGTCCTTTTCGAAGCGGAACGGTTCCTTGGCTTCGGTGAAGGTTTCGCCGTCGAACGACCACATGTAGCGGTGCATGTTCGAGGTCAGCCAGATTTCAAGTGTGCGCGATGCCGGGCGCGGGTCCGGATTGGGTGTGAGCGACACGAGATCGGTATAAACGAGCACCCGGTGCGGCGCGTCTTCAAGACCGATGCCGCGGTCGCCGGTGCGGTCGACGGGCATTGGTGCGATCATGTCGACACCGGGGCTGAGTTCCACACCGGCACGTGCAGCATTTGCCGGGTCGCGCATGTTCATGCTGTGGCCCATGTCGCCATGATCCATGCCAGCCATATTGCCGTGGCCCATGTCCTTCATCGACAGTGTCGGTCGGTCGCGCAATGGCGGCACCGGGGCCAGCATGCCCGGTTGCGGGGCAAGCGTCGCGCGCGCCATGCCGGAACGATCGACAGCCTCGGCGACCAGCGTATAGGCGTTCGCCGTATCGGGCGTGACGATGACATCATAGGTCTCGGCAACCGAAATCTGTAGCTCGTCAACATCGACCGGGCGGACATTTTCACCGTCGGCATTGACCACGGTCATGGCAAGTCCGGGCAAGCGGACATTAAAGACCGTCATCGCCGACGCGTTGATGATGCGCAGGCGAACGCGTTCGCCGGGTGTAAAAAGCCCGGTCCAGTTGTCTTGCGGACCGTGACCATTGACAAGATAGGTGTAGGTCGCGCTGCCAATGTCCGAAATATCGGTCGGGTCCATGCGCATCTTGCCCCATGACAGGCGGTCGGCAAGGCTTTGCCCCTTGCCTGCGAGGAGTCCGACAAGAGTCTGTTGATCCCGTTTGAAATACTCGGCGTCCTGCTTGAGCTTATTCATGATCGCGTGCGGATGCATGAAGCTCCAGTCCGAGAGCACGATGACATGTTCGCGGTCATAGGCGACGGGGTCGGTGTCAGCAGGATCGATGACCATCGGCCCATAAAGCCCGATCGCCTCCTGCAGGCCGGAATGGCTGTGATACCAGTAGGTGCCCGCCTGTCTGACAGGAAATTCGTAATCGTAGGTCTGGTGCGGGCCGATGCCCGGAAAGCTTACCCCCGGCACGCCGTCCATCTCGAACGGCAGCAACAGCCCGTGCCAGTGGATTGAACTGTCCTCGTCAAGATGGTTGGTCACTGACAGGCGAACGGTCTGGCCTTCGCGCAAGCGGATAAGCGGCGCGGGCAGCGTGCCGTTGACGGTGACCGCATGCCCTGAGCGCCCGCCAACGCTGAAACGGCTGTGACCAATTTCAAGCTTGATATGCTCGCCCGATAGCGGGGCGACAAGGCCCTCTGACCCGCTGCGCGCCCACGCGGGAAAATGCGGCAGCAGCGCGCTCGCGCCAAGCAGACTGGCAGCTTCGAGAATGCGGCGGCGGCTGATCATGTTGCGTTTTGTCATGTCGGGACATTTGCACCCTGACACTGTGTTAAGGTCAAGCAAAATCGCTGTATAAAGGACGCGCTTGACTCTGACATCATGTTAAGGTGCAAAACACGTATCGAATGTTTTGACGGAGACAGACGATGGACCATGACTGCTGCCACACATCGCCCGCTTCAGGCGCGGTAGACGATAACGCCTATGACAAGGTGCCGTCGGGATATTCCGGCACAGTCTACACGTGCCCGATGCACCCGCAGGTGCGCGATGTGCGAAATTCGGGATGCCCGATTTGCGGCATGGCGCTCGAGCCTGAAACTGTTGTGCGCGGTGAGGAAGACACATCAGAACTTGATGATATGACGCGCCGCTTTTGGGTGAGTACAGTGCTGACCCTGCCGCTTTTTCTTTATGCGATGGGCGACATGATTCCCGGCCAGCCATTTGCCGGGTGGATTGATGCCGCGATGGCGCAGTGGGTGCAAATGGCGCTCGCAACCCCGGTTGTGCTGTGGGGCGGCTGGCCGTTTTTTGTGCGTGCAGCCGCTTCGGTGCGGAGCCTGCACTTCAATATGTTCACACTGATCGGCCTTGGCGTTGGGGTCGCTTATCTGTTCAGTATGGTTGCGACGTTCCTTCCCGGCATTTTTCCGCCACTGTTTCAGGACGAAAACGGGCGCGTCGAAATCTATTTCGAGGCCGCTGCAGTCATCGTGACGCTGGTGCTGCTCGGGCAGGTTCTCGAACTGCGAGCGCGCAGCCGAACCTCGGGAGCAATCCGGGCGCTGCTTGAACTTGCACCGCCGACTGCGCGACGTATCAACGCCGATGGGTCAGAGGAAGACGTCGATGTTGGCCATGTTCGGATTGGCGACCGGCTTCGTGTTCGTCCCGGCGAAAAACTGCCGGTTGACGGGGTGGTCGCAAATGGCCGGTCGAGCGTTGATGAATCGATGATCAGTGGTGAACCCATCCCGGTCGAAAAGCGCGCAGGCGATATGGTCACGGGCGGCACAGTCAATGGCACGGGCGGGCTTGTTATCAGCGCGACACGCGTCGGCGACGATACGCTTCTGGCGCAGATCGTACGTATGGTGAGCGAGGCGCAGCGCTCACGCGCACCGATCCAGCGGCTGGTCGATACGGTGGCGGCCTGGTTCGTGCCTGCGGTCGTCATTGCGTCTCTCATCACATTTATCGCCTGGACCACATTTGGACCACCGCCCGCCATGGCCTATGCAATCGTCAACGCTGTTGCGGTGCTGATCATCGCCTGCCCCTGCGCGCTCGGACTTGCAACGCCAATGTCGATCATGGTCGGCACCGGCAAAGGCGCACAAAACGGTATATTGCTAAAGAACGCCGAGGCTCTGGAACGGATGGAGGCGGTTGATACGCTTGTCGTCGACAAGACCGGCACACTGACCGAAGGCAAGCCGAAACTGGTCAGCGTTGAACCTGTCGAAGGCATCGCGCCCGAGCAGCTTCTGGCGCTCGCCGCCGCGATTGAAAAGCCAAGCGAACATCCGCTCGCCGCCGCAATAATTGCAGGCGCGCTAGAACGCGGCATTGCCGCACCCGATGCGACGGATTTTGAATCAATCACCGGCGAAGGCGCACAAGCCATCGTGGATGAGAGCGTGATTGCTATCGGCAACGCCAAAATGATGAAGCGCATGGGGGCCTTTGACGACGCACAAGTGCGCCGTGCCGATGCGCTGCGCCAAAAAGCGCAAACCGTGATGTTCGTGGCGCGCGACGGGAAGCCGCTTGGCCTTGTCGGCGTCGCCGATCCGATCAAATCGTCGACTGCAGAGGCGATCCGGCGTCTTCACGGCGAAGGACTCAAGGTCGTCATGCTGACCGGAGACAGCGCGGCAACGGCGCAGGCAGTTGCCAAAGAGATCGGCATTGACGATGTGCGCGCCGACGTCTCGCCCGAAGACAAGCACAACGTTATTCGCGAACTGCAAGCCAAAGGCGCCGTCGTCGCGATGGCGGGCGACGGCATCAACGACGCACCCGCGCTTGCTCAGGCCGATATCGGGATCGCAATGGGCACCGGCACCGACGTGGCGATGGAAAGCGCGGGCGTTACGCTGGTGCGGGGTGATCTGATGGGCATTGTCGGCACCCGTGCCCTGAGCCGGGCCACGATGCGCAACATTCGTCAGAACCTTGTCTTTGCCTTTGGCTATAACGCGCTTGGAATTCCGATTGCCGCCGGGGTTCTTTACCCGACACTCGGCCTGCTGCTCAGCCCGATGATCGCGGCGGCGGCGATGAGTTTGAGTTCGGTGTCAGTGATCGGCAATGCCTTGCGTCTAAACAAGGTCCGATTGAACGGGAGGCAAATGTGAAAATTGGTGAAGTGGCATCACGTGCCGGGGTCAGCCAGCGGATGGTCCGGCACTATGAGTCGATCGGCCTGATCCCGCGTCCTCTGCGCCGCGATTCCGGCTATCGCGATTATAGCGACGAGGATCTGCACCGTCTGCGCTTTATCGCCAATGCGCGCGATCTTGGCTTTCCGATCGAGGAAATCCGGGCGCTGCTGACATTATGGTCGGACCGGGACCGAAGCAGCGCCGACGTCAAACATCTGGCGCTTGCACATATTGCGGCGCTCGAAGACAAGATGCGGGCGCTGGGCGCCATGCAGAAGACTCTGCGCGACCTGGCCGACAGTTGCCGCGGCGACAGCCACGCAAATTGCCCCATTATCGAGGCGCTGGCCGGAAATGATGACAGCGGATAAGCCGCGCGCCGGGTGCGGACCTAAAATGCGCGCGCCTATTCCCCGGCGATGGCGATCTGGCTTAAACATGGGGCATGTCCTCGCCTGCACCTCCGGTTCGCAAGATCATCCATATCGACATGGATGCCTTTTTCGCGTCGGTCGAACAGCGCGACGATGCATCTTTACGAGGCCGTCCGGTCGCCGTCGGTAGCGCAGAACCGCGCGGTGTCGTTGCAGCCGCAAGCTATGAAGCCCGCAAATTCGGCGTGAAATCCGCCATGCCGTCCGTGACAGCCCTGCGCCAGTGTCCCGAGCTCGTCTTCATGCCGCCGCGCTTTGACGTCTATCGCGCCATATCAAAGCAAATCCGGGCGATTTTTGCCGACTACACAACGCTGATCGAACCCCTGTCGCTTGACGAAGCCTATCTTGATGTCACGCAAGACCGACGCGGGCTTGGATCGGCGCGGGCAATTGCCGAGGATATCCGCGCGCGCATCCGCGCCGAAACCGGCCTCACCGCGTCTGCGGGCGTTTCCTATAACAAGTTCATCGCCAAGCTCGCCTCGGACCAGAACAAGCCCGATGGCCTTTGCGTCATCACACCGGCGCGCGGACCGGACTTTGTGGCGATGCTGCCGGTCAGGCGCTTTCACGGGGTCGGGCCTGTGACAGCAGCCAAGATGGAACGGCTCGGCATCCATACCGGCGCCGACCTGCGCGCGCACCCGATCGATTTTCTGCACACGCATTTCGGCAGCCGCGCCGACTATCTCTATGGCGCGGTACGCGGCATCGACCACCGCCCGGTCAGCCCGCACCGCACGGTAAAATCGGTCGGCGCGGAACGCACTTTTGGAGAGGACTTGCGTGACCCGAAGGCTTTGCACGCCGCGCTTGCCCGGGTTGCAGAGGCCGCATGGGTCCGCATCGAACGCAGTGGCGCAAAAGGCCGCACGGTCACGCTCAAGGTCCGTTATGCGGGATTCAAGACGATCACACGCGCGCAGTCACAGGCCCAGCCAATTGACACGTATGACGCGTTTCTTGGCGCGGGAAAGACGCTGCTCGCCGCGCTTTTCCCAATTGAGACCGGGATTCGACTGCTCGGCCTAACCCTGTCGGCAATCAGCCGCGATAATGAAAACAGAGATGAAGACCAGCCGACACTGCCGCTGTAGCAACCAGCCACTGCGCCATCTGTCGGTCAATTGTTCCCCGGATCAAGCGTCACAGGCGGTATGCTGACAAGTTCAACGGTTGTGCTGCCAAAGCCAACTTTGTCCGCATGCGTCTCGAAGGCGGTCAGCAGCGAACGCATAATGGCATCCTTGGTGGCCCTGCGTTTGCGAAAATCGACCACATAGCGCACCGTGAATTCGATCCAGTTGTCGTTGGCAACCAGCGTCACCATCGGCTTGGTGCGCGCCTCCTCGATCAAATATTTACCGACCATGACTTTCCACGCCTGGCTGGACGATTTTTCGAATTCCGTCACATGTTCGGCGACCGCTGCCTCGATCAGGCTCTGTGCAAGTTTCCAGTCCGAACCATATTTCACCGGAAGCTTGAACTCGTCCCAGAGAAACGAAAAATCCGCCGAATAATTATAGACTGGCGCTTTGAAAACGAAGCTGTTCGCTACCCGCACGATACGACCATTATAAAGGTCGCCATTTACCCAATCGCCGGTTTCCATCAACGTCGTGCGAAGCATGCCGATATCGATGACATCGCCCGTGATGCCGCCGAGCTGAACCCGGTCGCCGGGACGGTAAAAACCGCCAAACGAAACCGCGATCCAGCCTGCAATGCTGGCGATCACTTCCTGCAGCGAAAAGGCGATGCCGGCACCGGCGACGCCAAAGATCACCGACATCTGACCCAGCCTGCCGCTCAACATCGAGAACAACACCAGAGCGAGCACAATGTAACCGGCAAAGCCGATGAACTTGCGAATGCGGTAGCGCAGACTCGTTTCGGAAATAGAGCGCACCGCCAGTTTTTGCAGCGCACGGATGACAAACAGCCCGACGACAATCGCAAAAAGCGCAGTGCCAATCTGAGAAACGATCGGCATTTCGAGCCAGCCCGCAGCCAGATCGATCAGATCGCTGAAATCGGTCATGCCCGGCTGGAAAATCTGCAACGCATACACGCTTTTACGCCGCCCATTGGATTATCACAATGATGGATATGGCGCGATCGCATCGGGCGCCTTGTAGCAGCGCCGCTCCACTCGCAAAAAAGAGGGCGGTGATATGCTCACCGCCCTCCTGTCTTTTCAATCCGCAACCGGGTTGCGAAGGCTTGCTCTTATGCCGCTTTGCGACGACGCGCAGCGCCAAGGCCAATCAGACCAAGGCCCAAGAGGCCAAGCATTGCAGGTTCAGGCACTTGCAGATCACCGCGAACAAGGAAGGTATCGGCTGCACTATCGTTTACATACTGCTGCTTGCCAATGGGTGAATGCCAGATTGCGCCGAAGTTCAGATCATTGCCGTTACTGCAATGCGGGTGGATGGAGTTGAAATATGCGGCTGCGCAAAGCAACGGGTTCAGGAATGCATCCTGCAATTCAGCAAGATTTGCAAAGCTGGCGTTCCAGTCATCGTCGGTTGCAAAGCGAAATCCGCTATGAAGCGTCAGTTCGCCGCAGCTGGGCGCTTCGCCTGCACAAGGACTGGCGTACACCCATTCAAGTCCACCACGTTCGACGATAACGCCTGCATCAGGCTCCTCGCCAAATAGCGGATCAGCAGACGCGCTCTGCGCGGTGAAGGCGGTCGCTGCCAAAAGAGCTGCAGCGGCGAGTTTTTTTAACATAGACATTTCCTTGTTTTTCTTAATTTTCATTAACCATGGAATGCTAAGCAATCTGCGTGCCAGAAAACGGAGATGTCGAACGTAAAAATTCTAGAATTTTATTTATTGAATAAGATCAGTGCATCCATTTCGGATGTCATGGCGATCTTGAAGTTATCGTTTGTGACGTGCGCACTCAGGCGATGCATATTTCCAGTTGAAACGCCAATGTGTAAACTGTGCCGACAGTCAAGGATCGTCGATACTGACCACTTTATCCGCCACACAAAAGCCGGTTCATGGCAAAGCAAGTCGAATCTCAGGGGCTGGTCGCGCGAGCAGGAGGCTGTGCAATACGGGGTTGGATTACCGTCGATCCACCGACCCTGCAAAAATCGCCGTTGTCGGCGGTATGGTGACCCCTACGGGAATCGAACCCGTGTTTCAGCCGTGAAAGGGCCGCGTCCTAACCGCTAGACGAAGGGGCCAGCTTTGCGCTTGCGGCGCTCCCACTACTGGGGTCTGGCGAAAGGGTCAAGCAGGCTTTGCCCGCTTATCCGGAAAAACTCAGTCGGCGAAGGCCGCATCCTCAATATGAAGCTCGGCCTTGGGCACACTACCCCAGTCGTCGCGCTGCACACGTCCGGCAAGCCATAGGCGTCGCCCACCTGCCTGTAACAGCGCGGCGCCAAGCGGCGTGTCTGCAGATCGAAACGCCACACCCTTCAAACGCTTGCCGTCCGCACCTGCCAGAATCACGCGCACATGATCCTTGCCAACTATATCAGCCTTGATGATCGACACCGGGCCTGCCGCGATGCGCGGACTCGGCCAGCCCGACCCATATGGGCCTGCGGCTTCAAGTCGCTCCGCAAGGTCTACCGTCACACCGCCTGGTGCAAGCGCGAGATCAAGCGACAGAGCATCGCGCGACTTCGATTTGCCGACGTCTTCGGCAAGCCGTTCGATCAGAAATTGCGACAACGCATCGATCCTGTCGCGTGCAACGGTGATCCCTGCCGCCATCGCATGACCGCCGCCTGCGGAGATCAAGCCAGCGTCTTTTGCCGCCAGCACCGCCGCGCCAAGATCAACACCCGGGATCGAACGCCCCGACCCCTTGCCAACGCCTGTCTCGTCAACGCCGATCACAATCGCGGGCACACCAAAGCGGTCCTTCAATCGGCTTGCGGCAATACCGATGACGCCGGGATGCCAGCCATCGCCTGCAACGATTGCTACGGGGGCATTTGATGTCCGCTCGGCAATGCCGATCGCAGCTTCGGTAACCTCGGCTTCGATGGCACGGCGTTCGACGTTCAGCCGTTCAAGCTCTGCTGCGATCCCGGCGATTTCCTCTGTGTCAAATCCGGTCAGAAGCCGGACGCCAAGATCGGCCTGTCCGACGCGCCCGCCGGCATTGATGCGTGGCCCAAGCGCAAAGCCAAGGTCGGATGCGCGCGGCGCCCGTTCAAGCCGTGCAACTTCGGCGAGCGCGCCAAGCCCCGGATTGCGTCGCGCCGCCATCACCTTCAGCCCCTGCGCGACAAAGGCCCGGTTAAGCCCGGTCAGCGGCACAACGTCGGCAACCGTGCCAAGCGCCACCAGGTCGAGCAGATCGATCAGTCGCGGTTCGTTGCGCGATGTGAACCGACCGCGTGTACGCAGTTCGCGATTGATCGCAACGGCAAGGATGAACGCCATACCGACCGCGGCGAGATGTCCAAAGCCCCGCCCCGCCTCGCTTTCATCGAGCCGGTTGGGATTGATGATGGCAATTGCGACCGGCAATTCGGTCGAGGCCTTGTGATGATCGACGACGATGACATCGAGTCCTGCGGCCTTCGCTGCGGCAAGCGCCTCAAATCCCTGCGTACCGCAATCGACGCAGACAGCCAGCTTTGCCCCCGCATCTGCAAGCGCAACAAGCGCTTCGGCCGATGGGCCATAGCCTTCGAGCAGCCGGTCAGGGATATAGTGCGATACCACCGCGCCACAATCGCGCAACACGCGGATGAGCAGCGCGGCGCTTGTCGCGCCATCGACGTCGTAATCGCCGAAAATGACGATCGGCTCCCCGACCATCACCGCATCGGCGATACGCCGGGCAGCGATATCCATATCCCGAAAGATCGACGGATCGGGCAGCAGATCGCGCAGCGTCGGCGCCTGCAATTGCGGGACATCTTCAAGCCGTGCGCCGCGTGCCATGAACAGCCGCGCGGTGACATCGTCTATGCCAAGCCGCTGCGCATCTGCCGCATCACCCGGCGGTCCGCCGCGCCATCGCCAGGGCCGGCCCGTGACCGACTGCGTAACGCCGAAAACGGCGTTCTGATTATCCCCGCTCGTGCTGATGCTCGCCACTGACCCATCTTACCGTGCCAGAGGACGCGCGCATGACGACCGACTGTGTTGTGACCGACCCGTCGCGACGACGCTTGACGCCTTTTAACAGCGAACCATCGGTTACGCCGGTCGCGGCAAAAATCGCATCGCCCTTTGCCATGTCATTAAGGTCGTAAATGCGATTGAGATCCTCAATGCCCCATTTCGCCGCGCGGTTACGCTCGTCATCATTGCGGAACACCAGCCGTCCCTGCATCTGGCCACCGACGCAGCGCAGCGCAGCCGCGGCAAGCACGCCTTCGGGCGCCCCGCCCTGACCAAGATAAATATCGATCGTCGTGTCGGGATCGGTGACCGCGATGACGCCGGCGACATCGCCATCGGGGATCAGCTGCACGCCGCAACCAATGCTGCGCAGTTCGGCGATCAGCTTTTCATGGCGCGGACGGTCAAGCACGCAGGCAATGATATCGCTTGGCTTGACGCCCTTTTCCTTGGCAAGCGCCGCGATATTTTCAGTGATCGATTGATCGAGGCTGACAATACCCTTGGGATAGCCCGGACCAATCGCCAGCTTGTCCATATAGACGTCGGGCGCATTCAACAGGCAGCCCTCTTCGGCAATGGCCAGCACAGCGAGCGCATTTGGCCCGGCCTTTGCTGTAATCGTCGTGCCTTCAAGCGGATCGAGCGCAATGTCGATCTTCGGGCCACTTCCTTGCGCCGAACCGACCTTCTCGCCGATATAGAGCATCGGCGCTTCATCACGCTCGCCCTCGCCAATGACGACCGTGCCGTCAAAGGGCAGTTCGTTAAGCGCCGCGCGCATGGCTTCGACCGCGGCTGCGTCCGCCGCCTTTTCATCGCCGCGCCCGACCATATGCGATGCTGCCATAGCCGCGCTTTCGGTCACGCGAACCATTTCCATGACGAGCACCCGGTCGAGTATCTGACTTGCTTTTACCATTGTTGTTTTCCGTCCCGAATCATTGCTTTTCGACGCTGGTAATGTGCACGCCTTCAAAAGTCCAAAATGTGCATCAACATCGGCTCATCAACGATACTTGGCGAGCGTTGCATTTTTTCGATCGCGGTCTGAATCGCCCGCTCGGTCGTTTCGTGCGTGACCATCGCGATAAAGACGCCGCCATTTGACACCTGTCCGCGCTGGATCAGGCTTTCGATCGACACATCTGCATCGCGCATCATCGAGGTGAGTTCGGCCAGCACGCCGGTTTCATCGGCGACCGCAACGCGCAGGTAAAAACGCCCGCGCTGATCGCCCGCCGCGCCGCTATCGATGGCTTCGAGGTGGCGCGCAGGCATGGCAAAGGCGGGCGCTGCTTCGCCGCGCGCGATGTCGATAATATCGGCGACGACCGCGCTTGCCGTCGGGCCAGCGCCAGCGCCAGCACCTTCGAAAAACAGCCGTCCGGCAAAATTGCCTTCAGCCACCACCGCGTTCAGCGACCCTGTCACCTTGGCGAGCGGATTGTCGAGCGACACAAGGCAGGGATGAACGCGCTGGAAAAGCTTGCCACCTTCAACCGTCGCGAGGCCAACAAGACGGATACGAAAGCCAAGCTGGCGCGCATGTTCGATATCGGTCGCTTCGACCGCACGGATACCCGTTACCGCAACGCTGTTAAAGGCAACTTCGCTGCCAAAGGCGAGGCTGGCCAGAATGGCGAGCTTGTGCGCGGCATCGATGCCATCAATGTCGAAACTCGGATCAGCCTCGGCATAGCCAAGCTGCTGCGCTTCGGCGAGGACGTCGGAAAAATCCGATCCCTTCGCTTCCATCTCGGTCAGGATATAATTGCAGGTGCCATTGAGGATACCATAAATCCTGTCGATCCGGTTCGCTGCAGCGCCGTCCGCAATCGCCTTGATGATCGGAATACCGCCAGCAACCGCCGCTTCGTATTTGAGCGATGTTCCGGCAGCTTCGGCAGCGATGGCAAGTTCCAGCCCATGATGCGCGATCATCGCCTTGTTCGCGGTCACAAATGCCTTGCCGCCCGCAACCGCCGCACGCGCCAGCGCCAGCGCCACACCATCCGACCCGCCGATCAATTCAACGACGACATCGACATCGTCTTTTTTCGCCAATTCCACTGGATCATCGACCCATTGCGCCTTCGAGACGTCAAAATCGCGTTTACGATTGCGGTCGCGCGCATTGACAGCGACGATTTCAATCGGTCGCCCGGCGCGGCGGGCAATCAGATCGCTATTCTCGTTCAGCAGTTTGACGACACCGCCGCCAACTGTTCCCAAACCTGCAAGCGCAATGCGCAGCGGTGCAGTCATGTTTTAAACCTTCATTCCAATGTTATTCGTTATGCGCAACGCAATGGCCGCAACTCAGCTTCCTGTTCCCTTGTCCACAGCGGCATTGACGCCCATCGACTGCAGGTAGCGCTTTACGTTACGCGCAGCCTGTCGGATGCGCTGTTCGTTCTCAACCATTGCTATGCGGACATAGCCTTCGCCGTCCTCGCCATATCCGACGCCCGGCGCAACAGCAACGCCAGCGTGCGTCAAAAGCTGCTTGGTGAACTCAAGACTGCCCATATGCGCAAGCGACGGTGGCAACGGCGCCCATGCAAACATGCTGGCGCGCGGCGGCGGGATGTCCCAGCCTGCACGGCCAAAGCTTTCGACGAGCACGTCGCGCCGCGCTTTATACAGCTGACGGTTCTTCTCAACGATATCCTGCGGACCGTTGATCGCAGCGACGGCAGCAGCCTGGATCGGCGTGAATGCCCCGTAATCGAGATAGGATTTCACCCGCGTCAGCGCCGCGATCAGCTTTTTATTGCCAACCGCAAAGCCCATGCGCCACCCGGCCATGCTGTAGGTTTTCGACATCGAAGTGAATTCAACCGCGACGTCCTTGGCACCCTTTACCTGCAGGATCGAGGGCGTCGGGCAATTGTCGTAATAGATTTCCGAATAGGCAAGATCCGACAATACCCAAAGGCCATGCTCCTTCGCGAAGGCGACAACGCGCTCGTAAAAGGCCAGGTCGACGACTTCGGCCGTCGGGTTCGACGGATAGCCGACCACCAGCACCGAAGGCCGCGGCACGGTGAAATTCATCGCACGCTCGAGCGCCTTGAAATAATTTTCATCCGGCGTCGTCGGCACGCTGCGAATCGTCGCGCCCGCGATGATGAAACCGAATGTGTGGATCGGGTAGCTGGGGTTCGGGGCCAGCACGACGTCACCGGGTGCCGTGATCGCCTGCGCAAGGTTTGCAAGCCCTTCCTTTGACCCCAGTGTCACAACGACTTCGGTATCGGGGTCGACATCGACGCCAAAGCGGCGACCGTAATAGCCGGCCTGCGCTTTCCTTAATCCCGGAATGCCTTTCGACGCCGAATAGCCGTGCGCGCTGGGTTTACGGGCCACTTCGCACAATTTGTCGATGACATGCTGGGGCGGCGGCAGGTCGGGATTGCCCATGCCAAGGTCGATAATATCCTCGCCCGCCGCGCGCGCTGCGGCCCGCATGCTGTTGACTTCAGCAATGACGTATGGCGGCAGGCGGCGTATGCGATAGAAATCTTCAGACACTTTCTTGGCTTTCCTTGAAATTTAATGTCACCATGAGCAGCGACGTTTAGCCTTATAGCGAGCGCCCTTGGCGATTGGCGAGCGCTTGTTTATCGTTTGCCATCGGCACAGGAGATTTAAAGTTCATGACAAGCGTAACGCCAGACGTCGAAAATGCCGCCGAATTGTTTCAACGCTGGACGTATCTTGCTGGCCGCATGCAGCAGATGATGATGGAATTCTGGGCAAACGAATCCGTATCATCGTCACCTGTCGCGCCCGACCCCACCGCATTGATGCTGGGCGCATGGAGCGAAATGGCGAATGCCGCAACCGACCCTGCCAAAATGGCACAGTTGCAAACCGACTATTGGCGTGACGCGCTTAGCCTGTGGCAAAGCTTTACCGGCATCGAAGCCGACAGCAAGCCGCCTGCGCTGCCTGCCGACAAGCGGTTCAAGAGCCCGTCATGGGAGGAAATCCCCGCCTACAGCTTTTTGAAGCAGGCTTATCTCCTGACCAGCCGCTATATCATGGAGTCGGTTGGCGCGGTGGAGGGTCTTGACGACAAGGCCAGGGCCAGGGTCGAATTTCTGACCAGACAGTTCGTCGACGCGCTGTCACCGAGCAACTATCCGCTGACAAATCCCGACGTGGTCAAGGCCGCCATTGAAAGCAAAGGCGAGAACTTCATCAAGGGCACCGAGCATCTGCTGGATGATCTCGCGCGTGGACGGATGCGGATGACCGACGAAAACGCCTTTGAAGTCGGCGTCAACGTCGCGGTGACACCCGGCAAGGTAATTTTCGAGAACCGCCTGTTTCAGCTCATCCAATATACACCGACAACGAAAGAGGTTTTCGAGACGCCGCTCGTGATCTTCCCGCCTTGGATCAACAAATTTTACATTCTCGACCTGACGGCTGAAAAAAGTTTCATCCGCTGGGCCGTCGAACAAGGTCTGACAGTCTTTGTCGTATCATGGAAGAATGCGGACGAAAGCCTGCGCGATGCGACGCTCGACACCTATGTCACCGAAGGTTTTCTTACCGCGATCGATACTGTGCTCGAAGCAACGGGTGCCAAAAACACGCATATCATCGGCTATTGCGTCGCAGGCACCACGCTCGCCATCACACTGGCATTGATGGAAGCACGCAAGACCGCGCACAAGGTCAAGACTGCGACATTTTTTACGGCGCAAGTCGATTTTTCCGAATGCGGGGAACTTGGCGTTTTCGTCGATGACGAGCAGATCGCCAATATCGAGCAACTGTCCGCGGACAAAGGCTATCTCGACGGGCGCTACATGGCGACGACGTTCAATCTGTTACGCTCGAACGACCTGATCTGGAATTATGTCGTCAACAATTACATGATCGGGAAGGACTATTTCCCCTTCGACCTGCTCTACTGGAATTCAGACGCAACCAATGTGCCGGCAAAATGGCACGCCTCATATTTGCGTGACCTGTATCGCGACAACAAGCTGATCGAGCCGGGCGCGATTACCGTCGATGGCACAGCGATCGACATCACCAGGGTCAAGACCCCCGCTTATATTCAGGCGGGCAAGGAAGATCACATCGCCCCAGCGGAATCATCCTTCAAGCTCACCCAGTATTTTTCCGGGCCGACGCGCTTTACTCTCGCGGGCAGCGGCCACATCGCAGGCGTCGTCAATCCACCGGCCGCGAAAAAATATCAACACTGGGTGAATGACACGACCCCCGACACGCTCGAAGCCTTTATCGACACAGCAACTGAACATCCCGGTAGCTGGTGGCCGGACTGGATCGCATGGCTAACCCCTGAATCCGGCAAGACAATCGCAGCACGCACGCCCGGCGAAGGTAAATATAAAGTCATCGAAGATGCCCCGGGTCGTTATGTGAAGGAACGCCTCGGATAGGACTGGCTTCAGACCCGTTTCGCCTCCGTTCCGCTTAAGATTTCGTAAAGCACCGGCTGATACCCCCGACGGAAGTGACGCAAAACCGCGCTTTTGCCTTTGGGTTGGCAAGACTGCGGTGCGCATAGGGTCGGTACAGGGGTCAGGTTGAAGTGATAGAAAGAGGCAGCGGACATTCCGATGCGACGGACGCGTTTTCGAGTCCTGCGCCGGATTCCAAACTTGCCCGAATCGACTCATCCCGCCTACCCCGGTTCAACGCACTTCGAAAGACAGTGCGCTCGGGGGAGAATAAGCGCTTGGAGTCGCAGCCGCGCAACCTTGACCGCTTCAGCCTGAAGGGCTTGAAAGCGCGTATGCTGGGGCTTTGCCCTGACCGTGAGTTGTACCTGCGGAGCAACGGCCATGTCCGCTTCCTGAAAATCTCGTCCGGGCTGCAGCTCAAGGCCCTTGGCGCTGCCGCCATCGTCGCAGCAGTGTGGCTGATTGTTTCAGGCGTCACGTTGGTTTCGCAATATCACATTCGCGGCGAGCGTGTTGCGATCAGCCAGCAGGCGATTGTCGCCAAACGTGCGGCCAGCAAAATCGCCGCCTTTCGCGAAACCGTTGATACAAAAGCCGACAGGCTGGAAACGCGACAGGAATTTCTCGACACGCTTGCCGCGCAATATTTCGGTGCAACACAAGATGCCGAAGGTTTGATTTCCGTCCCCACGCAAACGGCAGAACCCGAGGTGAAGCCGACAACAACCAGCGCACTGGCTTTGCCCGGCGTTGATCGGCTGGAGCGGATCGAACAACGCCAACTGGCGTTTGTCGATTATATCACGCAAGTGGCCTTGGCGCGCGCTACGCGCACAGAAAAAACCGTACGAAAATTGGGGATAAACCCAAAACGCCTGACGCGAAGTGGATCGGGCGGTCCCTTCGTGCCGTTTGGCAACGCCGATTCCGGCGATTCTCTTGATGATCCGCGGTTTGCAAAACTTGTCGCCTCGCTTGCCCGGCTCGACAGGCTGGAACGCGCATTGCTCTCTGTTCCGTCTTTCAAACCCGCCGAGCATAGCCGTCTTTCAAGCCGGTTCGGGTTTCGCTTTGATCCCTTCACGCGCCGCCCGGCACGCCATACCGGACAGGATTTTGCCGGTCGCCGTGGCGAACCCATTCGCGCGGCAGCCCCCGGACGCGTCGTGCGCGCCAACTGGTGGTCGGGCTATGGCAAAGCCGTCGAGATCGACCACGGCAACGGCTTGCGCACACGCTATGGCCATATGTCGGCGCTGGGCGTCAAACCGGGCGAGCGCGTAACGCGCGGACAGATGATCGGTCGCATGGGATCGACGGGTCGTTCAACCGGAAATCATTTACATTTCGAGGTCAGGATCGATGGCCGCGCAGTCAATCCCCGCCCATTTCTGGAGGCTTCTGCCGATGTTCTCAAAATCCAAAGCAACGTCAAACAGCGCATCGTCGGGTCCGGGCGTGCCCTCTAGCCACGGCACGTTTTCGGTCGTCGGCCCCGATGTCGTCGTCACCGGCAATTTGCAAGCCAAAGGCGATCTTCACATTGACGGCCGTATCGAAGGCGACGTTAGCTGCGCAACATTGGTGCTTGGCGAAAGCGGCCATATTGCCGGCAGTATTACCGCCGGCGAAGCGCGCATATCGGGCGAGGTCAACGGTTCCATCGATGCAAAAAACCTCGTCATCACCGCAAGCGCACGTACGTCGGGCGACATCAGCTACGACAGTCTGAAAATGGAAGCCGGCGCCCGCACAGACGGCCGCCTCGCCCACCGCGCGGAACCCGCCGATCAGCTCAAGCTCGTCGCCGCAGCGGAATAAAGCTTCCACACCCCTCATCATCCCGAGCGTAGTCGGGGGACGGGCGATAAATCCGCAGCCTTACGGTCCCTCGACTGCGCTCGGGATGATTGGGATCTGTATGTTTAGCGCGGCCTTGGCAGGTTCGGCATAGGTGGCCGCGAGGGTCTGTTGCGATCACGCGGCAGCTGCGCCTGATAGGCTTCGGCGCAATGCGCCATGCAATATGGGAAGCCCGGATTCACCGGATCGCCGCAAAAATGGAAATCCTTTTCGTCAGGATGCCCGATCGGCCATTTGCAAATACGCTCGTTCAGGTCGAGCAGCGTCACTTTCTCGCCCGGTGCGCGTTGGCGTACGGCCGAAGCCGGGCGGAACGCAGCAGGATTCGGCATCGGCATGACGTCCGCGTCGCGCTTGGCTTTGGCTGCAGCCGATGGCTTTGGCGCATCCGGCTTTTTTGCAGACACGGATGCGGGTTTTCGTGGCGCGGACGGTTTTTTTCTCGGTTGCCCGCCACCTGATTCGCCCTTGACCGGAGATGGCCTCGATTTGAGGCCAAGCCTGTGCGCCTTGCCGATAACGGCATTCCGGCTGACACCTTCGCCGAGCGTTTCGGCGATCTGGCTGGCCGTCAGGCCCTTTTCCCACAGCTTTTTCAGCGTATCAATGCGTTCGTCGGTCCACGCCATGCGTCACTGTCCTCAAAATCCATTCAACCAAGGCCCGCACTATCACATCCTTGCGAATGCGGGCGCTTGCCACTACGTGCAATCGTCATGAACGACCAGCCCCAAACGACGCGTAGCCAAACTTCCCTCTCGCTGCACAGCGAGCCAGGCGTTCCGCTTATATCTGCCATCAACTGGCGGGGCCTTGCAACGCTGTACATGAAGGAAGTGAGACGCTTCTTCAAGGTCCAGCTGCAAACTGTATGGGCGCCAGCGATGACAACGCTGCTGTTTCTGGCGATCTTTACCGTGGCTCTGGGCCGTGGCGGCCTCACCATATTGGACGTCCGGTTCAACGATTTTCTGGCACCCGGCCTCATCGTCATGGCGATGATCCAGAACAGTTTCGCCAACACATCCTCCTCGCTGCTCATCGGCAAGGTGCAAGGAACGATCGTCGACATGTTGATGCCGCCTTTGTCGTCGGGCGAATTGCTGGTATCCTTCGTAGCAGGCGCCCTAACCCGCGCCTGGCTGGTGGGCGCGGCGGTGTGGGGCGCGATGCTGCTCTGGCCCGACGTAAATGTGTCCATAGAAAACCCGCTGGCGGTATTTTATTTTGGCACGATGGGCGCGATCATGCTTGCCCTGCTTGGCATCATCACCGGCATATGGGCCGAAAAATTCGACCATGCCGCGGCCGTCACCAATTTCATCGTCCAGCCACTGTCGCTCCTGTCAGGCACCTTCTATACGATCGACCGCCTTGCCGGACCCTGGCAGGTGGCAAGCCATTTCAACCCGTTCTTTTACATCATCGACGGCTTCCGCGCGGGCTTTATCGGCGTTCATGACGGACCGGCAACACAAGGTGCGCTCGTGCTGCTCATCATCAACATCGTGCTGTGGGCGATCTGCTATTGGGCGCTGCGCACAGGATGGCGGATCAAGCAGTAAGATTGACTTGGGGTTGCGCCCTTAGGTACTGAGGGCACAATTAAAGCCGGGCGGTCCACGGAGACCGCCTTTTGTCGTTTTTGCCTGCAATAAGGAACGCTGCGCGTGTCCATACCTGTTGTAATGCCGACCTATGGCCGGTGCGAAGTCGAACCCGTTCGCGGCGAAGGTGCCTATCTTTATGGCGCCGACGGCAAAAAATATCTCGACATGGCGAGCGGCATTGCCGTCAACGCGCTGGGTCACGCCCATCCTCAACTGACAAAAGTCATTCAGGATCAAGCCGCAACGCTGATGCATGTGTCGAATCTCTACCGCGTACCGGGTCAGGAAAAGCTCGCCCAGCGGCTTGTCGACCTGACCTTCGCCGACACGGTTTTCTTTACCAATTCAGGCGTTGAGGCCTTCGAATGTGCCGCAAAAACCGCGATCGCCTACCAGCATACGAACGGCCATCCCGAACGCTACCGCATCATCAGCTTCAAGAACGCCTTTCACGGTCGCTCGATCGGGGCGATCTCGGTAACCGATTCGCCAAAGCTGCGATTGCCGTTCGAACCCCTGCCGGACTGGTCGGATGTCGCGCCATTCAACGATCTTGAAGCTGCAAAAGCGCTGGTCAGCGACAAGACTGCAGCGATCCTCGTCGAACCCATTCAGGGCGAAGGCGGCATTACGCCCGCTACGACCGAATTCCTCGAAGGCCTGCGCAAGCTTTGCGACGACAATGACCTGATGCTGATCTTTGACGAGGTCCAGTGTGGCGTCGGGCGCTCGGGTACGCTGTTTGCCTATGAACACTATGGCGTCACGCCCGATATCATGATGGTCGCCAAGGGGATTGGTGGCGGCTTTCCGCTGGGGGCCTGCCTTGCCACCGAAAAGGCCGCAAGCGGCATGACCGTTGGTACGCATGGATCGACCTATGGCGGTAACCCGCTTGGCATGGCGGTCGGCATGGCGGTGCTCGACATCATTGCCGAGCCTGAATTCCTGCAAGGCGTACGCGACACTGGCGCGCGGCTACGTCAGGCGCTTGAACAGATGATCCCCAATCACGACGATCTGTTTGAAAGCGTGCGCGGCAGAGGCCTGATGATCGGCCTTCGCCTGCATCAGGAATCGCGCGACTTTGTCAATTTCGCGCGTCAGTTCGGCATTTTGACCGTGGCTGCGGGCGACAATGTCGTGCGCATTCTGCCGCCACTCAACATCGGTGAAGAGCATATTCGCGAGTGCACGCAGCGTCTGTCCGAGGCCGCACGCGCCTATATGAGCCAGAAGGCAGAATAAAAGGATGCCGCACTTCCTTGATCTTGAAAGCATTGGCACTGCCGAACTCCGGCGCATTCTTGAAGAGGCCAAGCGCCGCAAGACCGCGCGGCAGGGACGCCCCAAGGGTACAGCCGATGACGATGCGCCGCTTGCCGGTCACACGCTGGCGGCGATCTTTGAAAAAAGCTCGACGCGCACGCGCATCTCGTTCGACATGGCCATGCGCCAGCTCGGCGGAACGGCAATGATCCTGTCGTCTGCCGACATGCAGCTTGGGCGCGGCGAAACCGTCGAAGACACGGCCAAGGTGCTCTCGCGCATGGTCGATGTCGCAGCGCTGCGCACCGACGACCACAAGAAGGTCGAAACGCTGGCCGCCGCCTGTACAATACCGGTCGTCAACATGCTGACCGACGATGGCCACCCCTGTCAGATCATCGCCGATCTGATGACGATCGAGGAACGGCTTGGCCGCACCGTCGAAGGGACTGTCTGGACGTGGCTTGGCGATGGCAACAATGTTTGCCAATCGCTGATCGAAGCCGCCGGACTTCTCGGCTTTGAACTACGGCTTTCCATCCCTGCCGCTTACGACCCGGATGACAGCGTTGTCGCCCGCGCCGAGGCCAATGGCGGCAAAATCGTCGTCGAACGCAATCCGGACCTCGCCGTTGCTGGCACTGATGTCATCGTCACCGATACATGGGTATCCATGGGGCAATCGGGTGCAAGCGCTCGTATCGTCGCCATGGGCCCCTACCAGGTAACCGCAGCCTTGATGGCAAAGGCAAAGAGCAACGCAATTTTCCTGCACTGCCTGCCCGCACACCGGGGCGAAGAGGTCACGGCAGAGGTGATTGACGGTCCGCAATCGGCAATCTGGGACGAAGCTGAAAACCGCATCCATGCGCAAAAGGCGATCCTGCTCTGGTGTCTCAGCAAGCTCAAGTGAACGGCAACGGAAGCAACGGCAATGGCGGCGCGGCGGCCATCGCAGCGCATGACACGGTCATCGCGTTTTCGATTCCCGCGCGCAATGCCCGCGGGCGTATTGCGCGCATCGGCCCCGCGCTGACCGCGATTCTCTCCGCACATGATTACCCCGAGCCACTTTGTCATTTGCTCGGCGAAGCGCTCGTCCTCACCATCCTCATCGGCACGACATTGCAAAAGGAAGATGGCCAGACAACTCTGCAGGCACAGGCCAAAGACGGGGTCGTCAATCTCCTCGTCTGCGATTACCGCGCTGGCGAGATCAGGGGCTATCTTGGCTTTGACCCCGAAAAGCCCATGCCGCAGACCGGCGCGCCGCTTGATGACTTTTTTGGCGAAGGCTATCTCGCCATTACGCTTGAGCAGGCGTCCGCGGACGAGCGCTATCAGGGCATTGTTCCACTTGAAGGCCGGTCCTTGTCCGCAGCCGTTCAAGGTTATTTTTCAGGCTCCGAACAGGTTCCAACACTCTGCCGCGCGACTGTTGCCCCCAACAAGGCCGGCGGCTGGAACGCAGGCGGCTTGTTGCTGCAGTATCTGCCGCATGGCGAAGCCGGTAATATACGCCTCTCGGCACGCGACGATCTTCCCGACTGGGATCATGTCCTCGCGCTCGCCACGACGGTTACCGGCAAGGAACTCACCGATGCCGATCTGCCGCTCGAAGACCTGCTCTGGCGCTTGTTCAACGAAGATGAAGTCCGCGTCGTCCCGGCGATCCATATTTCGCGCGGGTGCCGCTGTTCCCCACAGCATATTCGTGACGTCATCTCGCGATTCTCTGACACGGATATTGCTGAAATGCGCGACGATAACGGCGTGATTTCGGTCAATTGCGAGTTTTGCGCCCGTATATTTCCTATTGATATATAACAATAATCCTGTTGCGTCATGGTATGTTCAGGAGAATCGCCTATATATACTCTGGTACTGCTACATATTGGCAGACGGAAATGGTGAAGGATTGAAGCGTGAAATACGTCGCAATCAGTATCGGTCTTGGTCTTCTGGCGGTTTCGGGCGTTGCGTCCGCACAGCCTGCCTTGAAGATATTCGCCGGTTTTGAACCCGGTCGCTATAGTGTCGCGCCCGCCGACGCCAATGCACAAACGCGTGGCGAAGCCTTGACGAACAGCTGCGTGATCTCACCCGAAGCGCTGATTCATGCCGGTTTCGAAGCCGCAAATGGCAGGGACTGCATGCATACTGTTATTGAAAATACGACGGAAAGCGCAACGGTCGCCTATAGCTGCCGTGGACTGGGCAGTGGCCGCACCACCGTCATTCTCGACAATAAGAACCATTATACGCTTGATGCCCAGGGCATTCAGGGCCGCCTGCCGTTCGCCCTGCGCCGAGAATATAAGCGCATCGGCGCTTGTAACTAGCGGCGGGACGATCGTGCGTCCCTCGACTGCGCTCGGGATGATGGACTTTTGAGCCGTACAGGAAAAATTATATATCATCCCGAGCGCAGTCGAGGGACCGCAAAACCCAGCAATTGCGTAAAATCTAGTTCGACGATCCGACGGCAGCAGGACTGGTCAACAGAAACAGCGGGATTTCCGCGTCAAAGCCATCGCCTTTTTCGTCAAGCATCTGGAATGATCCCGCCATTGTCCCCATCGGCGTTTCAAGCGGACAGGCCGACACATAATCATAGGCCTCGCCCGGCGCGATCACCGGTTGCGCGCCGACGACACCTGCACCTTTGACTTCATGCACATTGCCGGTGCCATCGGTGATGACCCAGTGCCTGCTGATCAACTGCACAGGCCCCTCGCGGCCATTTTCGATGCGGATATGATAGGTCCACACATAGTGGTCACGTTCGGGCAGCGAGCGTTCGGCAAGGTAGGACGGATTCGCGCTGACCGTCACCTTCGCTGACGTGGCAACGGCTGCGAAAAACGACTTCACAGCCCGATCACCTTCAGCGCCTGATCCAGGTCATCGATCACATCCTGCGGATCTTCCAGTCCAACCGAAAGCCTTAACATATCCTCGGTTACGCCCATTTCCTCACGTATAGCTTCATCAAGACCCGCATGTGTTGTCGAAGCCGGATGCGTCATCAAACTGCGTGCATCGCCAATATTATTGGAAATATCCACCAGCTTCAGCGCGTCGAGCAACGCGTGCGATTGTTTACGGCCACCTCCGACGAACAGACTCATAATCGTTCCTCCCGCCGACATTTGCGCCGATGCGAGCGCGTATTGCGGGTGTGATTCCAGATAAGGATACAGCAAACGCGGCGCACGCGCATCAAGGAAACGTGCCACGGCGAGTGCATTTTCGCATTGGCGTGTCATACGAAGCTCAAGTGTCTCCAGACCTTTAAGCACGACCCAGGCGTTGAACGGCGACAGTGTCGGGCCGGTATTGCGGGTAAAGGCCAGCAATTCGCCTTCGATGAATTCCGCGCTGCCAAGAACCGCGCCCGCAAGCACTCGCCCCTGCCCGTCCATCATCTTGGTGGCGGAATAAGCCACAATATCCGCGCCAAATTCCATCGGTCGCTGCAAAAGCGGTGTCGCAAAGGCGTTGTCGACAACGACAATGATCCCCGCATCGTGTGCAATGTCGCAAACCGCACGAATATCGATGATATCGAGCGTCGGATTGGCAGGCGTTTCAAGGAAAAACAGCTTGGTATTCGGCTTGATCGCCTTTGCCCAGGCATCGTTATCGCGGCCATCGACAACGGTGGTTTCGATGCCGAATTTCGGCAACAACGTATCGACCAGCCAGCGGCACGACCCGAACAGCGCCCGCGCGCCGACAACATGATCACCGGCTTTCAATTGCGAAAGCAGCGCCGCCGTCATTGCCGCCATGCCACTTGCCATCGCCCGACAGGCCTCTGCGCCCTCGATCAGGCACAGGCGTTCCTCGAGCATCTGCACGGTCGGATTCTGCAGGCGCGAATAGGTCATACCCTTTTCATCGCCACGGAAACGCGCCGCCGCAGTCTCAGCATTATCATAGCAATAGCCCGACGTGACGAAGATCGCCTCCGACGTTTCGCCGAATTCGCTTCTCATCGTACCGCCCCGCACTGCGCGCGTTGCCGGTCGCCAATTCCGGGTCTCGTCCCGGTTCTGTCCGCTCTTGTTTTTCATGAATCCGTGCATCGCAGCACCAGACGCAGCCGTCAACGCCTCTTGACCAGCGCCGCGCCGCGCTCCAAATAGCGCACGGATCGCGGGCGTAGCTCAATGGTAGAGCTTTTGCTTCCCAAGCAAGTGACGAGGGTTCGATTCCCTTCGCCCGCTCCATAATGTTTTCAATGTCTTACGAGACATTTTGGCGAGCTGGACATATCGCGCCACGAGTGCGATCAACTTCAAAGGGCTGCCTGACACAATGCCGCAACTCGCCTACGTCAACGGCCGAATCGTTCCCAAGGTGGATGCCACTATTTCCATAGAGGATCGCGGCTTTCAGTTCGCCGATGGCGTTTACGAGGTTGTCGCCATCTTCAACGGCAAGCGTCTTGACTGGCCGCAGCATCTTACCCGCCTTCATCGCAGTCTCGACGAACTTGCGATCCGACCGCCTATGGGCGACACGGCACTGTCGATCATCATCGCGCGCCTGCTCAGGCTGAACCGCATTCGCGATGGGTTGCTCTATATTCAGATTACGCGCGGGGCAGCACCGCGCGACCACGCCTTTCCAAATCGCACAGAACCGACGCTCGTCATGACGGCCAAGCATTTTGATTTCGGCGTGCGTACGATGCAACAGCAAGTCGGCGTGAATATCATCACGCATCCCGAACAGCGTTGGGCGCGTCGCGACATCAAATCCGTGTCACTTTTACCGAACGTGCTAGCAAAACAGGCTGCTGCAAGTGCCGGTGCCTTTGAAGCGTGGTTTGTCGATGGCGAATCTCAGGTCACCGAAGGCAGTTCGACAAATGCCTGGATCGTCGAGAAGCACGGCACCATCGTCACCCATCCGCTTGGAAACGATATATTGGCAGGCGTCATGCGCGGCACACTGATACGGCTGGCACAGCAGCACGACATAAAAATTGCTGAACGCGCCTTTTCGCTCGATGACGCACTCGCGGCGGGCGAAGTCTTTTTGACGTCAACAACCGCGCCCTGCCTGCCCGTCATATCGATCGACGGCACACGCATCGCAAACGGCAAACCCGGCGCAGTGACGCAGCAGCTCGCAGCGCTGTTGTGGGACGAAATCAATCGCCAGACGGGGTATAGACCGCCTCAGCCATAGTCGCGCGCGGGCGCGCCACGCGGCACAAGAAAGATCGGGGCAAATGGTCCCTGCGGTATAATGATCAAAAAGCCGCTTTCATCGCCGCGCGGGCGTTCTCTGATCAATTCATATTGCTTTTGAAATTGTTCGCGTTGCTTTTCCATGCGCTCGCGGGCGTTTTGCATATAGCGCAACATCCGCTCTTCGCGCAGACGCATACCTTCGGCAAAAACCCGGCGGTCTTCCAGCGACAATTGCTGATAGGCGCGCAGCATTTTTTCCTGCGCGCGCGCATGTTTTTCCATGACCAGCTTGCGTTCAACGGCCTGTGCGCGGCGAATTGCATCGATATCGATACGCTCGGCCGAGATCAGCTCCAGCACATGGCGGCGCGCTTTCATGATGTCTGCCGTATTGCTCCGGTCTCGCTTCATCGCCTTGCCCATAATGGCCATGCCCTCGGGGGACATGCCGGCAAACAGCGATGACCAGTTGCGATGACCATGCTTGCCTTCGTGCATGGCGCCGGGGCCATGCCCCTCGCCGGCGATCGCCGGGGTCGCATTTGCGATGCTCCCCGCAGCGATCAGGATTGCGGCGATCTGGCCGAGCCGCTTCATAACACCATCTCCTCTTCGGGGGTCGGCGTAAAAACGCTACCCCATACCAACATATCGTGCGCGGTTTCGATCACATCTTCGGGCAGATCGCCTTGTGCCATCTGCGGGCCAACGGCCATCGCTGGCGCAGGAACAGGCGCTTCAGGCGAAGGCTGCAAAAGCGTAGCGATTGCGAGCGAGGCGGCAACAGCACCGCCAAAGACCGCAGCGGGCAGCCAGCGCGTCGGCTTGGGACGCGCAAGCACGTGCTTTGCCGCCGCGTCGGCAGCCGCAGCGGACACCGGCACCTCTGCTGACGCCCATTCATGCAGCAAGGCATCGAGCCGCAGAGCCTCAGCCGCCATGCGCTCAAATTGCGCGTCGCCACGGATCAGCGCTTCAGCCGCCGGTCGCTCATCGGCAGGCCAACGCACGGGATCGCCGCCATAGGCCTCTATGATCTCTGTCAGGCGTTCGCGTTTCATATCTCCATCTCCTTTGCGAGCGGTTTCAGCCGCTCGGCAAGATCGGCGCGCGCCCGCGCCAGAAGGCCTTCAATTGCTTTGGGGGTTGTTTCCAGCATTTCGGCAATCTCGTTTGTTGTTGCGCCGTCGCCATAGAACAGCGCGATCGCTGCTCTTTGTCGGCTCGGCAGACATGTCACCGCCTCATTCACCGCGCGCGCGCGTTCGCTGTGTTCAGCCATTGCAAATGGTCCCGGCGCTTCGCTTTCGCGTTCCGCCACCACGTCGAGCGAGGCAACCGGTCGCAGCGCCCGCTTGCGGTCGATACAGGCATTGACGACGATCCGACGGAACCATGTTTCCACCTTCGCTTTCGACGCATCAAACCGGGCCGCCTGCCGCCAGAGTTTGACGAGCGCGGTCTGCACAGCGTCCTCGGCCTCGGTCCTGTCGCCAAGGACCTTGACCGCAACGCCGATCGCAGGCCCGTACAAAGACCGTGTCAAAAGGCGAAACGCGTCCGCGTCGCCGTTTGCAACGGCAACCATGAGCTCAGTTGGCTCACCCGATTTCTCGGCTCCCCTGTGGGCCTGAAGCATTAAAGAAGATTACGCGCAGAACGCTGGATGTCCCCCGCGTTTTTTTTCAAATGATGCGAAATGGCGTTCTCGCACGCCCGGCCCCATCGTCACACGGATGCTTATGTGCTTGCCGGAGGATGGGAGCGAAACTCTGCTCCACACCCCCCGGCCCCTTTCGTTAAGCAAGGGTTGCACGTCCTGCCTCGGCGGCCTTGACCATATTGACGAGGGCAGGTTTCACGTCCTCCCATTTGCGGGTTTTGAGTCCGCAATCGGGATTGACCCAAAGTTGATACGCCGACAGTCGCCCGCTGGCCTTGGACAGCAGGTCCACCATTTCCTGCGTCGCAGGAATACGCGGCGAGTGGATGTCATAGACACCCGGTCCGATCTCATTGGGATATTGATAGCCCGCAAAGACCTCGAGCAGTTCCATTTTCGAGCGCGCCGTCTCGATTGAAATCACGTCGGCATCCATCGCGCCAATAGCGACGATAATGTCATTGAATTCCGAATAGCACATATGGGTGTGGATCTGCGTTTGCGGTTTCACGCCCGATGCCGAAATGCGAAAAGCTTCGACCGCCCAATCCAGGTAGGTCTGCCAGTCGGCGCGGCGCAGCGGCAAGCCTTCGCGCAACGCGACTTCATCGATCTGAATGATCTTTGCGCCTGCTGCCTCAAGATCATTGACCTCGTCATGGATGGCGAGCGCAATCTGCCGACAGGTTTCCGAGCGCGGCTGATCGTCCCGCACAAAAGACCATTGCAGGATCGTTACCGGCCCTGTCAGCATGCCCTTAACCGGCCTGTCGGTCAGGCTTTGCGCATATTGCCACCATTTGACCGTCATGGGTTTTGGACGCGACACATCGCCATAAATGATCGGCGGGCGCACGCAGCGCGTGCCGTAGCTCTGCACCCAGGCGGCCTTCGTAAAGGCAAAGCCGGAAAGCTGCTCGCCAAAATATTGCACCATATCATTGCGCTCGAACTCTCCGTGGACGAGCACATCCAGGCCGATCTCTTCCTGCCAGCGGATCGCGCGCTCGGTTTCTTCACGCAGAAACTGCTCATACGCCACATTGTCCAGCTCGCCCTTATTATGTGCGGCGCGGACCTTGCGAACTTCGGCGGTCTGCGGGAAGGAACCGATCGTGGTGGTCGGAAGCAGCGGCAGGCCCAAAATGGCTTGCTGGATTTCGACGCGCTCGATGAAGGGGACTTTGCGCCCGACCCAGTCAGCAGTCGCCTGCTGCACGCGTGCACGAACCTTGCCATTGTTGGTCATCGGGGAATCGCGGCGCCTTGCGATCGCCTGCGCGTTCGCGTCGAGCGCGGCAGAAATCCCATACGGCCCCTCAGCCAGCCCCTGGCGAAGAAGCACGATTTCTTCCATTTTCTGCACCGCAAAGGCCAACCAGTCCTTCACCTCGGGCTCGAGCCTGGCCTCCCGGGCAAGGTCAATCGGTACGTGCAAAAGCGAGCAGGACGGCGCAACCTGTATCGCCTTGCGCTGCCTTGCGACCGGGGCATAGCGATCAAGCAACTGGCCGAGGTCCGCTTTCCAGACATTGCGCCCGTCAATCATGCCAAGCGACAGCACCTGATCCTCGCGCGCATTGACAAGAACCGCTTCAAGCTGCTCTGGCGCGCGGACAAGATCGACATGCAGGCCCGCTACAGGCAAAGCAAGCGCGGTTGCAAGATTGTCGCCCAACGCACCGAAATAGGTCGTCAGCATCACATCCATGCCTTCGACCTTCGCCAGTTCGGCATAGGCCGTGCGATAGGCTTCACGCGCCGCGTCGCTGAGATCAAGCACAAGCGCAGGCTCGTCAATCTGGACCCAGTCCGCCCCTGCACTGCGCAGTTTTGTCAGCAGGTCCACATAAACCCGCAACAAGTCGGGAAGCAGCGACAATGGCTCGAAATTCGTGTCCGTCGACTTGGCCAAAAGCAGATATGTCACCGGGCCAAGAATGACAGGACGGGTGTGATAGCCAAGCGCGGCAGCGTCCTGAAAGTCTTCGACCGGCTTCAGCGTGCTGAGCGCGAAACGCTGGCCGGGTGACAGTTCGGGCACCATATAATGATAGTTGGTATCGAACCATTTGGTCATTTCCTGCGCAGGAACGTCACCGCCCTTGCCGTGACTATGTGCGCAGCCGGTTTCCTGACCGTCCGTGCGTGTGCCCCGCGCCATCGCAAAATACACGTCCAGCGAGTCAGGCGCGCCAAGGCTGCGGTAGATATCGGGGATCGCACCGACCATGACACTGGTGTCGAGCACGTGATCGTAGAGAGAAAAATCGTTGCTGGGGATGACATCGATACCGGCTACCTTCTGTCGTTCCCATGTGGCAGCGCGCAGCCCCCTGACGGTTTCGAGAAGCTCTGCCCGATTGATATTTCCGTTCCAATAGGCCTCGACGGCCTGCTTCATCTCACGTCGCGGGCCGATGCGGGGAAAGCCGAGATTGGCGGCTGATACAGACATGTTTTCTCCTTCGGCCAAGCGCTTGTCGCTGGCCGTCATCAAGGGTTGAGACGTGAAAATAATGGAAAGTCGCAAGCGCGCGTCGACAGGTACGATTTAGCCCAGTTCGACGCGCCAACGCATTCGTGGCGGCGGCCTTATGAAGTGTGGATGTTTTTTCATGAATACTGACCTACCACCTGACTGGCGGGCGAGAGGCCAATGAAAGAGCGCGCGAATACGGTGAAAACCAGGCGGTTTAAAGCCTGAGTCCTGTTATCACGCGATCCACCGGAGGAACCCCCGTCCGAAGAACGTTATCGCGTCGAAGGCAGGTCTCCTGGCTTACGGGTCAACACGTCGGTTCCGGCCTTCCCGCCGCTTTTACAAGCGCCAGTGACACAATATAGAACCGCCGCTCGCCGCTTACAGTTGCGGGGGCAGCGCCGGATTCCGCTCTGCTGAGCGCCACCGGCTTCCCGTCTTAGCCTCGCGGTCATGTCTGACACGAGGAACCTCGACGGGATCTATAAAATCGATCGCGTTGATTCTGTCAAATAAAATATAAGGGGATCTTTATATCCCTTGCCTGCATCGCTTGCGCGCGACTGCGCACGAGGGGCCTGCGGTCGATTATTCCTCGACCGGTTTCAACCCGACTTCCCACGTCTGCCCCTTGCGGATCAGCGCGGCGAGATCGATGCTTTTGCCTTCCGATGCGGTCTTGTTCTGGTTGACGACAGACTGTTCGAAACTTTCGCGCGGATCGCAATATATGACGCCGAGCGCGACCGGAAAGGCCGGGAACTGCGTATCGACCAG